>JALOQW010000008.1 GCA_025459275.1 Pirellula sp. | reverse complement strand
GCCAGAATCATCTTCGCCAAGTCGGCCTCGCGATCCAAAACTACGAGAGCGCCCTGCGAACGTTACCCCCAGGCTGCCTTCAATGGCGACCTTGGGGGGGCGATCCGCGGTTAAAAAATCTCGCATGGTCGGCATTGATCCTGCCATACATCGAGTCGACCACGATCTATCAGCAAGTCGACTTCGATTACGCATTCGATCATCCTCGCAATCGAGCTGCGGCCGCGATGCGATTCAGTGTTTATCTTTGCCCGTCCGCATTGGACACCGCTCCAGCGAGTGGTCGGGCCCGAACGGATTACGCCGGCTTGTACGGCCAACGCATTACTACCCGGCAAAACACCGACAACGGAGTCTTCATCTACAATCGTCCGATCCGATTGAGGGAGATCAGTGACGGGATTACGCAAACACTCGCTGTCGCCGAGGATACCGGTGGGCCCGACGGCGAGTGGATCAACGGCAGCAATGTCTTCGAACAATCGGGTCGGATCAACGATCCCCGAGCATGGCGTGGAGACAACGAAATCCGATCCCCCCATCCATCCGGTGCAATGCTCCTGTTCACTTGCGGTCGAGTCCAGTTCGTGAGCGAGTCGATGGAATTGCGAATCCTTGCCGCCATCATCACACGCAACCACGGCGAAGTTGTTACACTCGATAATCTGTAACCGATTTTTACAGTGTCGATTTCGAAATCGCATGTTATGAGAGGGCCATGTTATGCATCTCCGTCGTTTCTTGTTCCTTGTGTGCCTGATGGCAAGTTGGATTCCAACATCAACTCTCCTCGGACAACAACTCAAGTCATCCCTTTCTTTTCATGCATCCTTCGATCAAGGAATTGATGCCGATGTAGCGCGAGGAGACGCCAGCTTGTGGCATGCCGCCAAGATGGATGATCGAAAGGGGGCTGAGAAAGGATTGCCGCCCGGGATGGAGGTTCGATGGCTACCTGAACAAGGACGATTTGGTGGTTGCTTGCAGTTCTCCGAAAGTCGCGGGCCGATGGTCTTTTATCGAGCCGCCAAGAACTTTCCAGAGTTGAAGCCAGGCTGGTCGGCCACGGTCATGTTTTGGTTGAAGACCGACCCGATCGGCCTGTTGAAGGAAGGGTTCTGCGATCCGATTCAAATCACGTCCAAGCAATGGGATGATGCCGCGATGTTCGTCGAGTTCGAGAAACGATCGACCGGTATCCCATTCCGATTGGGTGTCTATGCCGACAAGCCCGTTTGGAATCCCACAAATCGCAAGTTCGAAGAGATCCCTCCTGCCGAACGACCTTTGGCCCCCGTGGACAAGCCGCCGTTTGCGAAAGACGTTTGGGTTCATGTGGCATTCACTGTTTCGCAATTCAACACCGGTAAGGAAGACGGTGTTGCCGAGTTGTTCTTCGACGGGAAACCGGTCGCGAAACTATCGCACCGAAACCAGATGTTCTCGTGGGACGTCGATCAAGCCGCGATCATGCTCGGGCTAGGTTACATCGGTTCGATGGACGATCTGGCGATCTTCGACCGGGCCTTGAGTCCTTCGGAGATTCAAACCGTCTATCAATTCTCGGAAGGGATCCAAGCACTAACGCGGTAGCGGGCTTGCGCGAAATCGGCGAGCGGCCGAGCATGCAAAAGCGAGTATAGCAAGCTATATGACGAGTACTCGATCGAAGGACAGGGGAACGCTGGGAAGCGAACGCCTAGCCAAACATTCGTCGGCACAATCGATACCGATAGCAAGTGCGTTGGGCGCAGTGGTACCGCACACGGCGCCGACAAGACGTCTGCCTACGGTAATGCCGGATCCACGGCTTCCATGACCGAGGGGACGCCTTGCAACCCTACTGGCTTCGCAAAGTCAGGCCGGGCACGTGTATTCAAGGCTTCCCACGGTTTGGGGTAGTAGTACATCGGCACGTACGCTCCCCGATGGTTTCGGTAGTTTCCGTTACAGACATTCGTCTCCCAAGCCATCGCTTCCTGGCTGGTGGGCTCGAAATGGTACAGGAACTTGCCGGTTAAGTACCGTGGCCGGTTGTAAACCTCTCGGTGTCCTGGAACATTGTTGATAATGACACGCGGGAAGATGTCTGGACGCTGAATCGCTGGGTCCAAGTACGTGCCCGCCAACCAGTTATGGCGATGCAAGTGGGGAGATTGTGCCATGGCCTCCGCAGAGCCCAAGGCCAGAATCCCAAGACCTATTCCTGCTACTATCATCCATGACTGTCGCATCGCTTCGCTTCTCCGCTACCCAGGTCAGGAACTATCCGTGCCCCCCCTTTCATCTGCTATCACTGGCAGCTTTGCTGAGCCCGTTTCCCGCTCCTGCCAGGAATCCCTATTTGCAAGCATTCGCTTGTTTGTTCTAGAAAAACCTTGCCGCAGGTGTCGGTTAATTCAAGAAAAACTCTCGAATCCCGAATGCGCTGCGTGATAAACTTGTGAAAAGCCAGGACTTACTGAAATTTTCGAGTGATATGATGCGACGCGACATCCCAACCCACGACATGCCAAGCCTGGTTGAACCAGGTTGCGAATCCTATGGTCGTATGCTTCGACGACGCTGGATGCAGCAGTCCATCGCCGGCGGATGCTTGCTCCAAGCCGGATTTTTGACTCAGGTGGCCGAGTCGATTGCGCGAGCTAAGGAGACTTCATCCAAGTCACGCTCCGCAGGCAAACGGCCCAAGGCGATGATTCTGCTTTGGATGCAGGGGGGGCCAAGCCAACTGGAGACCTTTGATCCTCATCCAGGGACCGTGATCGGGGGAGAAGCGAAGGCGATCTCGACGTCTCTGCCGGAACTCTCGATCGCAGACACCTTGCCTCAGACCGCCGAGTTGATGCATCACGCGACACTCGTTCGATCCATGGTTTCGAAAGAAGGGGATCATGAACGAGCGACCTACAACATGAAGACGGGATGGCGACCCGATCCGACGTTGGTCCATCCATCGATCGGAGCTGTTCTGTGTCACCAAACCCAATCCAATATTGAGATTCCACGACACATTTCGATCCTGGCAGGCGAATGGTCGAGTCGCGGTGGATTCCTTGGTAGCACATACGATGCCTTCCGTCTCGGCGATCCCAAAGATCCTCTCCCTAACTTGAAGAGCTACGTTGCGAAAGATGTCTTGCAACAACGCATCGGGGACCTGGAGCAGATTGAGTCCCGTTTCCGCCGAGGACGCATGAAGGATTTGGATCGGAATAAGACCCTCCAGTCGATCTCGACCGAACGCGCGACCGTCATGATGGCCAGCGAACAAATCCAAGCCTTCGAGATCGAACGCGAAAGCCAATCCGTGCAGCAGTCTTTTGGAGACACTCCGTTTGGTCGAGGATGCTTGGCAGCGGTACGTTTGGTTGAACAAGGGGTGACCTGCGTTGAAATTGAACTATCGGGATGGGATACGCACGTAGAAAACCACACCTTGCAATCCGGCCGCTGCAAGATTCTGGATGCCGCCTTGCACGGTTTGGTTCAACTACTATTGGAAAGAGATCTGCTCGACTCGACGGTTGTCATGTGCGGTGGGGAGTTCGGTCGGACTCCCAAGATCAATATCGCGGATGGGCGCGACCATTGGCCAACGGGCTTTAGTACGGTTCTTTTTGGCGGCCCGTTCCGGCAAGGCTACGTTCATGGCGAAACCACGTCGGAGTTGATCGAGGAAGGCAAAGAGCCTCTCCAGGGTGTGAAGGATCCGGTGCGAGTGGAAGATCTTCATGCGACATTGCTGCACGGGTTCGGTATCAACTTCGCCGAAGAGATCCAAACTCCCATCGGTCGACCACTTGCGCGCAGCCAAGGTTCGATCATCGAAGCCTTAATGGCGACCGTTTGATGCATGGCTCACGCTTGATCGACGACGCCATCGGTATATGGCGAGCAGGCATCGATGCCGTGCGAGCCGATCGCGTTGTCTCGCAGGCGATCTCTTGGGAGGATCACGATTTGCTGATCCACGATACTGCCTACGATCTGCGAGGCATTCAACGCATCGTGGTTGTCGGAGCAGGAAAAGCGACCCACGGGATGCTCAGTGGATTGGCCGAAACATTTTCTCGCCATGCGCTTCACGGCATTTCCATTCAAGGCTGGATCAATGTACCGGACGGGGTAGCCAAGGATCCTCAGGTGCACTTCGGCAAAGCAGGTGTTGTGGAAGTCTGGCCAGCTCGCCCTCAAGGTGTTAACGAACCGACGGAGCGTGTCGTCGATGGGTCGCAACGCATCCTTGAGTTGGTGCGCAGCGCAGATCGCTCCACCATGGTTATTGGTTTGTGGAGCGGAGGTGGGTCCGCGTTGTTCTGTTTACCCCAACCATGGATTTCTCTTCAGACCAAGATCGAAATCACGAGGCGAATGAGCGCATGTGGGGCCGATATTCACGCGCTCAATGAAGTCCGTCGCTGCCTGAGCCAGGTCAAGGGTGGGGGACTAGCCAACGCTTGCAATGCTCGATATTTGGTTGGACTGATTCTGTCGGACGTACTCGGTGATCCCTTACCGATCATTGCCTCTGGACCGACCGTAACCTCACCTCAACCAAACCCCCAGCGGGCCGCAGACATTTTGGAGTCGTATTGTCCTGGTGAGTTCGAGTCGGTGGTCGCTCATCTCCGGCAACAGACATCCACACCCCTGTCGCGTTCCTCTGCTTTAGCAGATCCGAATATCGTGGAACATCACATCCTCGCCAACAACGCCACCGCGGTTGATGCGGCAGGAACCCATGCTGTCGCACTCGGGTATCGTTATTGGATGCATGCTGCGCGACAAGGGGAGGGGCCTGCGGAAGCGTTGGGAATCCGATTGGCACGTCAGATGGTTGAAACACAAGCAAGCGGGTTGGTGAACTGCTTGATTACTGGAGGCGAACCCACGGTGGTATTGCCTGATGAATCGATACGGGGCAGAGGAGGACGCAATCAGCAGCTTGTGCTGGCTGCAGGAGAATGGCTGCTCGCGAACGCGCCTCACGATTTGGAATTCGCATTCTTGTCCGGGGGAACCGATGGGGAAGACGGCCCCACCTTGGCTGCGGGGGCTTGGCTCGATTCGAGGTGGCTTGTAGACAACCGCCAGCACCGCGCAACGATTCAAGAGCATCTTCGACGATGCGATGCATTCTCATTTTTTGAACGATCAGGTAACTTGCTCGTGTCAGGTCCAACCCATACAAACGTATGCGATCTACGGGTTGCAGTGATCCGTTCATCCGGATCATCAGTACCATGACCGTGTGCGCTTCGGAGTTGACCTATCTCAGCTCTTTCGTTTTGCTGCAGGTGCAAGTTTTCTGCTCCCCCACCATGCAAATGCGGCAAGAAACAGAGCCGCTACGGCAAACGGCATCCAATGCATTGGCTCGGTCACATAATGCATGGGTGTATCGCCACGCGTATGGCCATGTCCCTCATGCGCGTTAGCGATGGGGCCGGCGAGCACGAGAATCACGCCTAAAAGGTTGATCGATCTTCGAATCATTGTTGTCTCCAAATTTCTCGAGATTCCTAAGAGGGAACAAAAGCCTGTTTTAGCAAATCCGCGGTAACTGCTCACCTATCGGCATCGGAACGACCCGATTGGAACCAAAAAGTGTCTTTGCGACAACGAGATGGTGGGGATCTTCGACAACACGGCCAATAATGGCGGCCGCGCGACCGAAAGGATGCGAGCGGATCGACGCCAAGGCCCGTTCTGCGTCCTCTCCAGGCACGATGGCAACGAATTTGCCTTCATTGGCAGCGAGCATTGGATCGAGCCCTAGGAATTCGCAAGCGGAACGGACGACAGGATCGACTGGAATATCGGATTCAACGAGTTCAATACCGCAACAAGACGCGGCCGCGATTTCATTCATGGTAGTGGCCAGCCCGCCACGGGTGGGATCCCTCAAACAGCGGACGTTCGGGCAGTCTTTCATCAGCCCCTGAACCATGGAGCTGACCGACACCGTGTCGCTCCGAATGGGGGCTTCAAATTCCAGACCATCTCGAACGCTCATGATGGCCATGGCATGGTCAGCAATCGTTCCGCTAATCAATACAGCATCGCCGCTGCAAGCTTGGCCGATAGAAATATCGCGGCCCGACGGCAGGAGCCCAATTCCGGTCGTGTTGATATAACATCCGTCACCGCGTCCTCGCTCCACGACTTTGGTATCACCTGCCACGATACAAACACCTGCATCGCGGGCAGCTCGCGCCATATCCGCAGCAATTCGAACGAGCGTTTCGATTTCCAGTCCTTCTTCCAAGATAAATCCTGCTGTCAGGTACTTCGGTATCGCCCCGCTCATGGCCAGATCATTGACGGTTCCATTCACTGCCAAGTCTCCGATGCTGCCTCCGGGGAAGAAAAGAGGACGCACGACGAATGAATCGGTGGATACAGCAATGCGATGCCCAGGCAGATCGAGGACTGTCGAATCGCTGAGAACTTGATCGGACAAACCGAATGCGGGGAGAAAGACATGCTCGATCAGCTCGGCGGACAATTTGCCACCTCCACCATGTCCCATCACGATCTGCGGATAATCGCGGAGAGGTAATGGGCAGGTCGCACTTTGGAACGGAATGGGAGCATTCATCCTCGCACGAGCTCCTTCAGTGGAACAAAACGACCGTAATTGAAGTACGCTGCGCATGCTCCTTCGCTAGAAACCATCGTTGCACCCAACGGTGTGCGTGGAGTGCATTCCTTTCCGAAGGCTTCGCATTGATGGGGCTTGATCTTGCCCTGAAGCACATCCCCTGCGCGGCATATCTTCGGTTCCGAGGTCTGTAGGTGCGAAACGTTGAACCTTTTCTCGGCATCGAAATCCGCATACGATTCGCGCAATCGCCAGCCGCTCTTCGGAATCGTGCCGATCCCACGCCAGTTGCGATCGGAGACCTCAAAGACCTCTGCGATGGTTGCCTTCGCTCTTTCATTCCCATGCTCGGTGACAACCCGTTCGTAGGCATTTTCAACGCGGGCTTCGCCTCTTTCCAACTGTTCGATCGTTCGTCGTATGCCTTCCAAAAGGTCGAGCGGTTCAAAGCCTGTGACCACAATCGGAATTCCGTAACGCTTCGAGAGCAAATGATAATCCTGGTATCCCATCACACTGCAAACATGCCCGGCCGCAAGAAAGCCTTGCACCCGATTTTCGGGTGCGTTCATGATTGCTTCAATCGCTGGCGGAACCAGTACGTGAGAAACCAACGCAGAGAAGTTTTGGAGGCCTTGTTGTTTCGCCAGGTGGATGGCCATCGCATTCGCAGGAGCTGTTGTCTCAAATCCGATTGCGAAGAAGACGATTTGTCGATCCGGATGGTTCCTGGCTATCTGAAGCGCGTCCAGTGGTGAGTATACGACCCGTATGTCTCCTCCATTTCCTTTGACTCGGAACAGGTCTTCGCGCGAGCCCGGCACACGCAGCATGTCGCCAAAGGAACAAAAGATCACGTCTGGGCGTGAAGCAATCTCTAAAGCCTTGTCGATGATCGAGATGGGCGTCACACACACGGGGCAGCCCGGTCCATGAATCATCTCGATTTCTTGCGGAAGTATTTGATCGATGCCATTACGAATCAGCGAATGGGTTTGTCCTCCGCAAACTTCCATGATCGACCAGGGGCGAGTGGTAATTTTTCGGATGTGACTCGCCAGAGCGCGCGCCTGGTCTCCATTTCGGAACTCGTTGAGGTATTTCATGACTCGCCTCCTAAATCGCGCATTTCTTGAAGCTCGTCCTCAAGTAATCCCAACTCTTCGAACGTCTGAAGTGTCTTCAATGCGGAGTCTTCGTCGAGCTTGCTGATCGCAAATCCGACGTGAACAATCGTGTAATCACCCACTTCCAAATCGGGAAGATACGCTAAGCATACTTCCTTGATCACGCCGCCAAAGTTCACGCGGCCCATTCGGGTCCCGTGGTCATTGAATATGGACTCCACACGTCCCGGTACAGCTAGGCACATCGGTCTACATCTCCTGTTCTAGCGCACAACGGCATGGGAATGGTGAAAGACTGCGGATACGTCCCAGAGCATCACACGGTTGTTTCCGGAGTCTGCAATTGCCAGGCATTCGTCATGGCTGGCGATCCCATAGGGCCAACATAACGTATCGTAGGCCACTCGGTCCCATCGATTTTCTCCGTTTTGATCAAAATCGGTTTGACCCAGAAGATCAGTGGCAGGGGCAAACGTCTTCTCGTTCAAGGGTAGATGCCAAAACAGCACGCGATTATTCGCCGTATCGGCAATCATCAAGCGGTCCGATTGTTGGAAGATCCCATAGGGAAATCGCAAGGCGCGCGGGCCTTGGGCCGTGTAAGGGTTCTCGGCAGATGCAAGACTGTCGGGTTGCCCAAGGATCCAATCGGCATCGCGATCCTCGACAGGATGTCCACTCCAACCGAGGATGCGATGGTTGCCCGCATCGGCGATCCACAACTGCTCCGTGTTGCCGGCGATGGCATGCGGCCAACGAAATGAATTTCCACAGACTGGGCCGCCACGATTCTCTTGATTCGAGCAGAAGTCGCCTTGGCCGATGACCCAATCCGCAGGTTGATTCGAACATGGCAGGCCGTTCCAAGCGAGAACGCGCCGATTGCCTGTATCCGCAACATAGAAACGACCCGCAATCCATGCGAGGCCGTAAGGCCAATACAGCGTGTTGGGGCCTGGGCCCTTTCCTCGATTGGGTTCTACGTGATCCATGTCGACTTGCCCAATGGCATAATCAGCGGGTTGATCGGAACGCAAGGGAATGTCGTTCCATACCAAAATCCGATGATGCCACGCGTCTGCAACCAACAGATGCCGCCCGTTGATTACCAAGACCCCTGTCGGTAAATGCATTCCTCGCGCGTACGAGGCCCCCCCTTGAGCCGGGCCTTCTGAGTAAAAGTCGGGTTGGCCAAGCACGATGTCCGCCTCTTGACCATCCCGAGTCGGGCGCTGGTTCCAGATCAACACGCGATGGTTACCGGAATCGGAAACGACCAACCGATTTTCATCGATCCAAACTCCGCGCGGCGCATACATGTGGCTTGCCGTCGGCTTGGCTTCGGGCAACGCCAGTCCAAAGGGGGATCTCGCACCTAACCAAACTCTGGGCTGCAATTGACCCGATGCACGACCAGGAACCGCCGACGAGAGATCCAACGGCGATTTCTTCCATTGCCGACTCGAAAGGGATACAGTCGTGATCGAGGTCTCGTTCATGAATGCCTAAAAATCTATTCGGGGCGAATCCAGATTCGGTTACCAATCACCCTCAGTGGGAACGCTTCCAACTGGCACTGCGGAGCCGTCAAGCACTCCCCAGACTCGGTATCGAAACAAAAGCCGTGCCACGGGCAAGTGATCGTACCCGCCTCCGAATCGACCAACCCGCCATCCAAGGGAAGGCCCTGATGCGCGCAAGCGTTGCGATACGCTCGAAGTCCTTGCGAGGATCGAAGGATCAAGATATCGACGTCTTCGTGGGTGAATGCGTAGGGTCGATCGTCTGGGAGTTCGTCGAGCATCGGTCCCTGGATCCAACCGCTTTGCTCGGTGTCACGCAAGCTGTTGAGTTGCACGAGCTTCACCGGCGCATCCTCGACAACCTCGACAGCTTCGATTTCGGGAACGTGCTGTTTCAACGACTCTTCGACGGTGTTTTTCAAGGTAACCTGGGACATCGAACAGCCACTGCAATTACCGATCAACCGCACGAGAACCGTTCGTTCCCTTAAATCAACAAAGGCTACATCCCCTCCATGAGATTGCATGTACGGACGGACCATCTCAATCACTCGTCGAACTTGCGTTCGCAGGTCTGCACGAATCAGACCATGCATCGAAAAGAGTGCGTAGACTTCGGGATGATCGATCAACTCAAACAGCAACTCTTTGCCTCGAGGATCATTTTTTAAGGTCCGCACGATTCGAGTCAGTCCGATTTTGTGAAACTCTTCGATGGCTGACTTCAAGGACATGGCCTTGGTGCGCATGTCCGCAGGCATGGCCTGAGCCTCGGCACTTGCCTGGTCCACGCGTTTTGCAAGCTCCTCAAAATCGTCCACCGTTATGGTCGGAGTGGATGTGCGTGCATGATCAGGCATCGTACTCATTGGTGGTCTGCTCCCATGTCGACAGGTTCGTATCCCGAATGCTGTTCGAGCATTTCAATCGTTTTGGTACTGAGAAGTTTTGAGAATTGATCCTTGGCCATGCGAATGAGCAACGTTTCGATCGGCACGGTCGCATCCCAAGTGATATTGCCGACGCGCCGCTGGGAGAGCGATCGCAGAATAAAGCAAGCTCCGTCACAGTTATCGAGCAAGAAATCCTGAAACACCGCATCGACGAATCCTTCCAGTTCGGAAGATGGCAATCCAGCGTGGATGCGATCAAGAGCCCTATCAGCCCCTCGGAATCGCTGTTCCAACCGCTCCACCCAACGTTCAACCGCCGTTTGAAGCAAGAATTCAAATTGCTGTCTCTTATACAGGTCCATGTTGCAGCTCCTCGGAGACCGGTGCCGTCGAAACCACACTGCCTGGTCGCTTCCATTCGATTTGCTGATTCACCTTCTCGACCAGCTCGCGAGCCGTAATGGCTCCGTCTGCGTGATTGTACCATTGGAATAACTTGTACGCCTCGGATGCCTTTTCCAGTGCAGGTTTGAATATTCCAAGATGCGCGAGGGCGTTTGCCTGGTTCAAGATCACCAACGCATAGGCGATCGGGTCGCGAGCACGAGTCCTCACGCTGAGTACCTCTTCGTAGATTTCAACCGCTCGAACCAAGTTCTCTTCTGGATGACTCGATGGTGCGTACTGGAATGCATTTGCATGATTCATTTGGATTCGAGCCCACAACTCTTCGTGCGTGCCGCGATCGATCGAGGAGAGCGCGTGCCGAAACGACTGGATGGCAATGCCGGTTCGCAACTGGTTGCTCGCCTCCGATTGCGGCATCGAAAGGTAGGCCAGCCCAAGATTGTTTTGCAATTCAGCAAATCGGACGGGGCTCGTCTCTGCCGTGATACCATTCTGCAATGCGGTTTGGTAGGCGCGGATTGCAGATAGCATCGTCGGTCGATTGTCTGCCGCTTGGTTCTGCAGCAATTGACCTAGCTGCATGTAAAGCTCTCCAACGAGCGATGGCCTATGCCCTTTCGAAGCCAGCGCGATAGCTTGCTCTAACTCTCCCTGCACTAAATCGCTCGGCACCTGGCATGCAAGCGCAATGTGGGCGGACTGAGAAATCAAAATAGCGCACAAGTTGGGAGAGACGTTGCGCGTCGCCTCGACAGCTTGGGCAAGCGTTCGGCGCGCGGTCGTGTAATCTTCGTTCGAGATCTGTTGAGCGGCATGTGCTGCGAGCCCCCACCCGAGCAGTTCGCGATCCCATGATGACAACTCGGGGAGCGTATCCGAAAGACCGTAGGAGTATGCGACGATCTCTGCCATGTTTCGGAGAACAGGTTGTTTGAGCTCGCATTGAAGATTCATCCACGCTTGTTCGGACGGATCCAATACAAAGCGGTTGTACCGCACGATCTCAGCCAGGGAAAAATTCGCACCATCGGAGCAACCATCCGTGGCATGGGAGGAAGCGTGCAAGATCTCGTCCAGGCATCGCAACGCCTCATCGCGATCACCGAATACGGCGTACGCAAAGAACTTCCATTCGCGAGGCACGAACGACGTGCAATCACCACATAAGATGCTTTCCAGAGCTTCGGCTTCGCTCTCTTGGGTCGGATCCTTTTGGGGAAGGCAAGGAAGGACGAGGTGCGAAGCAGCACCAGGATAGATCCCTAACGGCTGGGGGCGAGGAAAAATCGATGGGTTCATGGAGTCAGGTTGTTTCAGGTTCAAGGAGGAGACGTCGGCGATTGACAGAACGCTGCTCGGGAAGTCGGACTTCCAGACTACCGGCGTTTGGGTTCCAAACGGCAGCGAATGTGCCGGTCGGCATCGTGAAGTGGAACACTTCCGAGAGGAGCAAGCAACGATCACCCTTGGCGTTCCGTTGCTTCAACATCAAACCTCCTGCTGCAGCCCCGCGGGTTGGCAACAAGGTTAAGCATCCATTGCGATAGAACGCTACCAACACATCTTCCGGAAAATACCGTTCCGCGACCTCCTTGCGGAGTTGCAAATAGCCGGAAGGAGTCAACTCAACAAAGGCATCCGCAGGCGACGGTTGACCAAGGATTCGGAGCAAATGCTCAACCAAACGATCGACGGAAGCATCGACAACGTCAGATAATTCGTCGCCGATTCCAAACGAAGCTCCTTCGATCAAGTATACCGTAATGCGGGAGGGGTAGTCGTCCTTGAGAAGCCAACGACCGAACGCCAATGCATGGTCCCAACGAAACGCATGGGGATGGATACCGGCAAGTGGGGGAAGCGACGCAATCTCATCTCCAGGGACTTCATAAAGAGCCCCGGGCTCTGCCCCTGTATTGGCTGCATCGACAACGATCACATGCGGGACACCTCGCATTTGAAAGGCAACATCCATCCCTCCTGTACCGCCATCCGCGCATCGAACGCCTGCTGGCAGTCCACGCTGCCACAGCCGTCGAATCAGGACGGGCCCCACTGCGTCATCACCGCGGAGCAGATTGCCGCAGCCGATGACTAGCGTCGATACATTGGTGTCGACCCATGGTTCCATGGATTCAGACATGGTTGCTTGCGATGGGCTCATACTTGGACCTCCATCCAACGTTAGCCCATTTCGCCCATACGGAACCTGGACAATTCGCGACCGGTCTTGCCGTCGTAGGCATGGACAGTGCAAACCAGGCACGAATCGAAGGAGCGAGCCACATGCCCCATCTCGATGGGATCTTCGGGGTTCGTGATGGTAGTGCCGATGAAGGATTGCTCCATCGGGCCATGAACGCTCTGTCCGTCTTGAGGGCCGATGTTCCAGGCCGTCGGCGTGACCACCTGATAGTTCTTGATCTTTCCGTCTTCAATGACGATCCAGTCAGAGAGTGAACCTCTCGCAGCTTCCGTCGAACCGAAACCTTTACCCGACTTGTGCTCGGTTGGTTTCGTATAGAAGCGTTCATGCAGATCGATCTCGCTCAGCCATTTCTGCGCGAGTTTGTAATACTTGCAGGCCTCGTGCATTCGGGCCATGACGCGAACCAATACACTTGGACCGACAGTCTGGATCGCGTCCAGGAAGACTGGATCGTAATCCTGATGTTCGGCTGCCCCTGTGCGGCCCGCGATCACTTGTCGGGCTAAGGGACCAGCTTCCAGAGGCGAGGAGCCGACACCCGGGATTTCATAACGCGGCGACTTGGCCCAACTGTACTTCCCTTGTTTGTGGCCATCCAATGGATCGATCGGATCGGTGACTCCGTCCCATGGGTGCAAATAGCTATCCCCTTTGAAGAACGAATGCGCTGTCGACTCACGAACGTTCAAGTGATTGAAATCATGGAAGTTCTTTCCGTCATAGACCCCCGCCCGATTGATCAATGCCGCATTGCGTCCGTCGACCGTTGGATGTTCGTAGTGCTCTGGCGAGAAATAAGTGCCTGTTGCGAGAAATCGTCCACATCCCTGACCGAATTTGTCCAAGCCTGCGGCTTTTGCGAACCTCAGGAACAAACCGCAATCGCTGTTGCGTTGACGATCGTTTTCTTCCGCCCATTCCCAGATCTCATCCCAGGTTTTGATTTCCAGCCATCGATCGATGGAGCATCCGAGCCAATGGTTCTCTAACCATTCACGTTTCCAGTAATCAAGGATCGCGATGGATCGCGTAATATCCGACAAGGTCGGCGCGCACATCACTCCACCAGGGATCATAAAACTGGAGTGTGGCCACTGGCCTCCGAACAACGCATACACCTCGACCGGCTTGCCCGACAATGTGACTCCTCGTTCGTAGGAGGTTCCAACGAAGGGGGCAAACCGCTTCACGACCTCATCATATTCAGGAAGATGGGCATAGTTTTTGTGACATAGATCGATTGCGAACAACGCATAGAACCAACGCGGGATCGATTGCAATGTTTCGCAACACTGCGCGATGTTTCGAACCAGAGTCGCATTGCGAGGCACATGCGTCGCCCAAGCTGTGTCTAAGGCATAGCACGCCTTGTACAAGTGGCTACCCCCACAAATACCGCAGATACGAGGAGTCACGATCAATCCAGCTTGGGGATCTTTCCCCCTCAGTATGATCTCGAAACCTCGAAACATACTGGCTTCGGTCCAAGCGTTGGTCACGACACGATCAGTTACCTCGAGCCTGAGATCCAAATCGCCTTCGACGCGTCCGAGTGGACTGATTCTCATTGCAGTTGCCGTAGCCATTCTTATGCTCCTAAATGTGCGATGGGTTCGATTGTGAAGTTGATGAAGCTCTGGTCCTACACCACGAAGATGTCTTCTTTGGACCACTGCGGAGCAGCGACACGCGCAGCTGCGGCATGTGCCATGTACGTCACATGATCGGTTCCTTCGGGAACATCCTTAGGAATCACACCACCAATCTTCTGCGTCTTGAAGACGGTTCCAGGAGCCAGATCGTAGAAAGGAAACTCCGGTTCGGTGCATCCAGTGCATGGCATGCCAGCGCGTGTTTTTGACGATTGGCGATTCCACAAGATCCGGTTGCACGGCGAATGGGTCATTGGCCCACGGCAACCGAACTCATAGAAGAGACATCCCGTTCGCGTTCCCTGCCCAAATTCCATCGTCGATTGTTTGTATTCGAAGAATTGAACGCGCGTGCATCCTGTTTGAGTGAACGTCTTGAAGAACGTCTGAGGTCGCTGAAGATCATCCAACGCGATGTCTCCCGCACGACCGCTGGCAATCGCCACGAGGATTTGCGTCACCCAATCCGGGTGGCATGGGCAACCAGGGATGTTGATGACGGGCAAGCCCCACTGGGATCTGAAATCAGGTCCAAGAAACCCACCATGCTTTCGTTTTAGATACTGCAATCCAATGCTATCGGAAGGATTTGGTGCGTTGGCAGGGATACCACCCCAGCAGGCACAGTCCCCTAACGCAACGACGGCGTTCGCTTTCGGCGCGATCTCCGCAACCCAATCCTTCATAGGACGATCGGCAAACATGTTGAATCGTCCGCTGCCAGACGGTCCCATGATGACCGTCCCTTCGAACACAAAGATATCCAATGGTTTGGCTCCACTCCCTATATCGCGGAGCATCTTTTGGACCGGTGCCCCCATTTCAACACCCAACGAAGGATGCCAAAGAACATCGATGCCGAAGTCCGTAACCAGATCGCAGGCGCTCGGTTCTTCCGCATTCAGAAAGGACATCGTGTTGCCGCTACAGGCACCGCCCTGAAGCCACAGAAGGGTCGCCATTCGTATTCTCCTTGGTTGTAGAGGTGGGACCGACCGCGAAGGAATATCGGGGAGCAAAATCCCGGTACGCACTGACTGTTGGGAGATTACGGAACTTTGACGCGGACTCAATAGCATGTTCATACCATTGATGGAGGAATCGAAGCTTGCCACACTTCATCCGTCAAGCATGTGAATCAGCCGGTTCAAACCGTTGCAATACTGCGTATCTGCGGAGGTAGATGACTATGGCAATAGGACTCGAGTCACCAGGAACGGCCCCGTCGAAGGCTTCTCAGCAGAGTCTGGCCTTGCAGCAGCGTCTTAACGACCCCAAAGTCGTGGAAGGCTTAGGCCGCTTGCTGGATCGGGTCGACTCCATCGCCTTCGCTGTTGAGGCGTTTGAAGGGTTTGTTGCGCGTGGCGAGACGATCGCCGACTCTGTAGCATCAACGGTTGCCGAATTGAAACACGCGACGCATAGCAACGTGGAAGGGCAGAGCACTTTTCAACAGTGGATGGAGCATGCGCCAGAACTGATCAATACGGGCTCCAAATTAGCTGCCGTCAGCCAACAGGCGCACCTCGATGATCTCGAAGCATCGCACTTGATCGATCGACTTACCCATCCAGAGACTTTGCAGTCCCTCAATCAGCTGCTCGATAAACTGCCATTGATAGCCATGATGGTCGATTCTCTGGATGGATTTGTGCGGCGCGGCGATACCATCGCCGACAATCTAGCGGGCTTGGTACATGAACTGAAGCGATCGGATGCTCCGTTCGACCTTTCAAAACTCATGTCGTTCGTTCAATCGCTTCCCAAACTTCAAGAAATGGGAGAACAACTTCTCAATTCCGGTCTTGCCGATGATGGGTTGCCCAAAGTGATTGATGCTGGCGTCAGCATGATCCAATCGGGTATGCTGGATAAGGACGTGGTTGCCGTTCTGGGAGAGCTGGGACGCGCCAGTGTCCACACGTTTGTGGAAGTCAAGAACCAACAACCTCCTCCCATCGGAGGCATATGGGCCATGATGCGAGCCGCCAAAGACCCTGATGTTCAAAAGACGATCGGATTTTTTTTCGCTTTCGCCAAGGCTTTCTCCAAGCATCTGTCTTGAACATGCATGAACTCTCTATTGCCAACACGCTCGTCGAACTCGTCGAGCAGCAATTGCCGTCGCACAGCGATTCGAAAGTTCGCTCCGTGCGTTTGCGTATTGGCGCTTTGAGTTGCGTGCACCGAGAGTCCCTCGAATTCAGTTTTGAATTGGTCACTGAGGGAACATTGCTTCAGGGAGCCTACCTCGAAATCGAGTCGGTCCCCGTCACGGTCTACTGCCCCGTTTGCGATGCTGTGGAACCTCTGGAAGGAATTCAGTCGTTTCGTTGTCCGCGTTGCCAAACACCCACTGCCGATATTCGCTCCGGCCGCGAGTTGGAGCTGCACTCGATCGAAGTCGATACGGTACCTGTTTAAATCTTCAACCATGCACTGTCACAGCCATGCAACCGAGAATCCTGGAAGTTCGAACGCAAATACTTAAGAAGAATGACGAACTCGCTCGGGCCATGAGGCAGGAGTTTGAGGCTGCGGGAGTTCTCGTCTTGAATTTGGTTTCGAGTCCGGGAACAGGTAAAACGTCGATGCTGCGCGAGACCTTGTGCCGCTTGCTGGAGAAGGGGTATCGAGTAGCGGCCGTCGTCGGCGATTTGGAAACCGACAATGACGCACGACGCCTGGCTGAAAGCGGAGCCCCGGTTCGGCAAATCATGACGCACGGCATGTGTCATCTGGAAGCGGATATGGTAAAAAAGCACTTGGCTGAGTGGGATTTGAACAGCCTGGATTTCCTCTTTATCGAGAATGTGGGAAATCTGGTGTGTCCAACAAGCTGGGATTTGGGAGAGTCCTTGCGAGTTGCCCTTCTCTCGGTCACCGAGGGAGAGGACAAGCCCCTCAAGTATCCAGGACTTTTCAACACATCCGATGTCGCGATGATCACGAAGATCGACTTGGCGGATGTTTGCGAGTTCAATCGCGGCAAAGCGATCGAGAGCATCGAATCGGTTCGACCTGGCATGAGGATCTTCGAAACCTCGGTCAAGTCGGGATTGGGGATGAATGAGTGGATCGAGTTTCTACAACGTGCACGCTCCCAACGGTTGAGCAAAATCGAGCTTCAGACGACGTGATCGACATCGGGCGATCGCCGCATGCCGTGTCGTCCAAGAGTGCGGACCCTGCGCTTCGCACGCTCGAAAAATTTTCCGCAGCAGCGTCCGCCTTTGCCCTGGAACTCGACTCATCCAAGCTGTTCCAACGCATTGCTCTCGAATGCATCGATGGGTTATCCGCAGAACGATGCATCGTATGGTCTGTTGTCGACGGTCGACTCCGCCGCGAATGTTGGTATCCGGAGTCCGATACGGATTGGCCGCCGATCGAACAATTTCCTGATGAAGGCTTGAGGGCCTATCGCCACTTGGAACCTGTCCTCTCGCAACCCTTTAGCTCAGCCCCCTCTGTTCGAAACGCGATGTATGTTCCTATGGTAGGGACTCAGCATCGGCTTCTGGGACTGATCGAGATACAGAATAAACGCCACGGCGCATTTTTTCACGAACAAGATTTAAGGACAGCCACATGCCTCGCGAGAATCGCGACGAGTGCGGTCGATCGCGCCAGGCTGTTCGGCCGTATCGAAGAATGGAGCAAATCCGTCGAGAAGCTTCTCTCGTTCAACGCAACCGTCAATCAGCATCTCCAGCCTCGCGAGATGGTTCGGCAATTGGTGGTGAACGCGGCGGGATTTATTGATGCCGATGGCGGAGCAGCCGGAATCGCGATCCATAGCGATGCGGAAATCACGATGGAATGTGACGGGCTTTACTTCGACAACCAATGGTTTTCATTTTTGCGCAGGTGGCGAAGCGGTGAAGGGATTCCCGGCACCGTACTGCAGACCGAGTTCCCCCTCTTAATCGAGGATTATCGCAAACACCCGCTTGCAGACCCTGAGCTTTCCACTCGCTTCGAGATTGGCTCTTGTATTTGTGTTGCCATCATCCAAGCCTCCGGAAGCGTACTTGGGTTCTTCAAGTTGTATCGTCGACCAGACAAACCAGCATTTTCCTGGCAGGAAGCCGCGCTCTTGGAGTCTCTAGGAAATACCGTTGCAGTCGCCATCGAAAATGCCAGATTGGTCAAGTCTCTGGAGCGAAAGAACGAGCAAGTCAAAAATTTGTCAGCGGGACACGTGCGCCGTCTCGAGGAAGAGCGACAGCACATCGCTCGCGAATTGCACGATGAGACGGGACAGGTCTTGATCGGGCTGAAGCTTCGATTGCAGCATTTGTCACGGAACTTGCTTCCAGAACAACTTCAAGTTCGCGAAGACCTTGATTCTCTTCGCGAGCAAGTGGGGGTGGCAACCGTCCGCCTCAAAGATCTTGCCAAGCGGCTTCGCCCCCCAACGCTCGATGAATTGGGATTCGAAGCCACGGTACGCCAACTGGTGATGGAGTATCACCAGTCCGTCGACTTCCGAATCCAACTCTCCTTCCAAGAGCAACTCTGCTTGAGCAAAGAGCGCGAGTTGGCTCTATACCGCATCCTGCAGGAAAGCCTTACAAACATCGTAAAACACGCCAAAGCCAAGAATGTTCGCATTTTGGTTGGCCATTCGGAAGATGGCCTTGGTTTTGTAACGATCGAGGACGACGGCGAGGGATTTGATCGCAGTCAACCCACTGAAGGTCTCGGGCTCGTCGGTATTCGTGAGCGGGTCAAGATGCTCGGTGGAATCGTCTCGGTACAATCGAAGAAAAACTCAGGGACTCGAATCGATGTGCGACAAATCCCGAACAATCATGAAGAAAAAGATCATTCTGGCTGACGATCATAATCTCGTTCGAAGCGGCCTAGCCGCCATCCTCATGCAGGACAGTCGATTCGCAGTTGTTGCGGAGGCGGTGAATGGCATGGAAGCGATCGAGCGGGTTGAAACCCATCCGTGCGATCTGGTGATTGCAGATGTCGCAATGCCGCGTTTAGGAGGCATCGAGATGATCCAGGCCTTGCGTGCACAGCATTCTCGGGTTCGGATTCTTGTGCTCTCGATGTATGACGATGCACAATTCGTAGTTCGCGCGATGAAGGCTGGAGCCAATGGCTATCTGCTGAAACATGCGATGGATGACGAACTCTTTCGCGCCATCGATACCATTTTGGATGGAGGGGTGTACGTCAGCGAACTCATCGATGCGGATGCGTTGCGCGAACTCCAATACGCCGACGACGATCTCACCCCGAGAGAGCTTGAGGTGCTTCATCTCATTGCCGACGGGATGACGAATCCGCAGATTGCGGAACTCCTCGCCATCAGCCCAAATACTGCCACGCGGCATCGAGCCAATCTCATGCAGAAACTGCACGTGCACAACCGAGTGGAGTTGATTCACACAGCGTTTTCTCGTGGGCTGATCACCATCGCCAAGAACGTTGGCTTGACCGAGCATTAACCAGACTCGAGATTCTCTTGTTGCTCCCGGAGCTTGGCTCGCGCTACGACGACCTGACCAAGCCCCAGTCCACCGTCATTGGGAGGAACCACGGAATGCCTAAGGACAACAAAGCCTGCCTCTTCGAGACTTCGCTGCGACAAGTCCAGCAAGAAGGCGTTTTGGAACACCCCCCCCGTCAAGCCGACACGAACCAGTGAATGACCCGTTTTTTGGCTGCGCTGATCGTCTTTCAAACGCCGACAAATAGCGACGAGAGAAGCAGCGATGGTTTGATGAAAACGAGCAGCAATCAAGCCCGCTGGCTCTCGGTTTTCCACATCCTGACAAATCTGCTGCAACACGGAGCGTGTCAAGAAAACGCGGGTTGCATTTGACTTCCACGCGAAATCGTAGGGAGAGACGTGCCCATGCCGCATCGTCCATGCGTGAGCCATTGCTTCCAGCTCGAGCGCTGCCTGCCCTTCGTAATCGATCGCATGACGAACTCCGATCAGCGACGACACGGCATCAAAAATCCTCCCCATGCTGCTTGTCGAAACCGTTTCAAATCGCCGCTCGAGTTGCCATACCAAGCGTTTCCGCTCCGATTCGCTGAAATGTTGAAAGCAGGGGAAGGCGTCCTTCCAACCCAGCCCCGAACCATAGAGGAATGCCAACGCCGTCTTGGCAGGTGTGGCAATGCAACGATCCCCTCCGGGCAGTGGAAGATACTCCCAGTGTGCTGCTCGTTGAAAGGAGCGAGCCGATGCAACGAGGATTTCACCTCCCCAAATGGCGCCATCCGCGCCGAATCCTGTACCATCCAGGACGCATGCAAGGATCGATTCCTCATCGTTGACCCCATGCTCGGCGATGAGCGAGGCTGCGTGAGCATGATGGTGTTGTACGTGAATAAGCGGGAGGCCGAGTGAGTTTGCATGCCGCTGAGCCCACTCTGCCGACATATAACCAGGATGGCTGTCGGCAGCAATGTACTCTGGTGAAGCTCGATACAGAGCCGTTAAATGCTCTCGACTCCGCTCAAGAGCGTGAAACGTCTCTCGATTTCCCATATCTCCAAGATGTGGCCCCATGATCGCTCGCGAATCGATCCCTAAACACAAGGCAGTTTTGATTTCTCCGCCTACCGCAAGTATGGTTGGCCCTGGAGACTTCAGGGGGACAGGCAGCGGAACATACCCTCGCGCTCGTCGAATCGGCAACTGACCGCACTCTGTCGATCGCACAACGCTGTCATCGCATACAGCATGGATTGGTCGATTATGAAACAACATACCGTCGGCAAGCGGTCTCAATCGACGCCAGGCGTCCTCATTTTCGCACGCGATCGGCTCATCCGACAAGTTGCCCGAAGTCATGATCCAGACATCATCGGCTCGCAACAGCAAGTGATGCAATGGAGCATAAGGAAGCAATACGCCCAGATAAGGATTGTTGGGGGCGACTTCTTCTGGCAACGTTTCTGCACGCTTTCTCAAAAGCACGATAGGACGTTGCGCACGAAGCAGTCGTTGTGCGTCAGCTTCTTCCAATTCGACAATCTGCGATGCCGTGCTTAAGTCCAGCACCATAACGGCAAAAGGTTTGAACGGACGCCGCTTGCGTTCCCGAAGCTTGCGAACCGCGCGTGCATTCCTCGCATCGCAGGCCAAGTGGAAACCTCCGATCCCTTTGATGGCGACCGTCAATCCACGCGCGATATCGTTTCGAATACTCTCAATAATTCTCAGGACTTCGGATGAATTCGACATGTAGTCGCTTGGCTCGATCCAAGGAGTCCGCTGTTCTATGATACCTTCGTCACTCCACTCCCCGGATGAATCTCGAGTGGCATACCAGATCGAAGGTCCGCACTTGGGGCATGCATTCGGCTGCGCATGAAATCGGCGGTCTGCGGGCGAAGCGTACTCCTGCTCGCATTTTTCACACAGTCGAAATCCTCGCATGGTGGTATGGCCCCGGTCGTAGGGAACGCCCGTTTGGATGGTGTAGCGAGGGCCGCAGTGAGTGCAGTTGATGAATGGATACGCATACCTTCGATCGGTCGGGTTATGCAACTCTCGCAGACAATCACCGCAGATGGCCATATCGGGTGAGACATCGGCCTTGGGGCAATCCGATGATTGACTCTCAAGAATGGAGAACCCTTCAAGGTCTTCTCGCACCGCGATCAACTCTCTTCGAATCTCCGATATGGAAGCCAGCGGGGGAATCTCTGCGGTCAGCCGTGCGTAGAACGTCTCCAGATTCAACAACGTTCCCTGGAGTTCGATCGTAACCCCATCTGCATCATTGCAAACCCAGCCGACACAATCGAGTTGCTGCGCCAGCGTCCATACAAATGGCCGAAAACCGACTCCTTGAACCGTTCCCCGAACCAGTATGCGATGGCGTTGAACGCTCACGATCAGGAGCCTAAGTCCGAAATCTTCTACCAATCAGGGACTTTTCCAAGTGGTCTCGATAGTGCTCCACCGATGGCGTGTGCAAGCCGGGAACTTTGGCGGCTTCGTCAAATCGTCTCAGCTGAATCGCTGCATCGAAATGAGGATGCTTTTCGAAATGAGCAGCTTGTTGCGCGGTCATCGGCCCCCCTTGCAACGCCAAGGACTGTACCGAGGGAGGGCTGAGGTGCGAAAAGTACTCCGGATCTGCATAGCAAAGGTAGCGTTTAGCGGCCACGTGCAATCGTACCGGTTCAACCACTTCGGGAACGAAGTATTCGGTCAACCATGCTGCAGCCAGTTGCTCATGCTGATCATCAATGTCATGATCGGGCGCATCTTCTGGGAGATCGTGTAGCAAATGACCAATATCGTGCAGCAGACATGCGGCAATGAGTTGAGGTGATCCTCCCGCTTGTTCGGCTGCATATGCAGCTTGGAGCGCATGCTCAACTTGCGTCACAGCCTCCTTGCCATAGTTGGATCCGCCACGCTCTTGGAAACAGTGCAAGACGTGAGCGACCGGGTCATCGATCTTGGATTCCATCGTGTGCTCTCTTTCGCAGGCATGGGAAGTCAACATCCCTCAAGATATCGACCTCTCACCCATTCAACATCTGACCATTGTGAATTTTTGATGACAGGGGCAAGACGAGGACACCATTCGCGCTGTAGCCGGTGGTTGAGTCCTAAGCATCGGGACGATGCCACCGGTCAGGATGCCCATCCGGTGAAACGATCCCGAGTGGATCGCAGCATGGCCGTTTCTGGCATCCCTCCGGGATGCGATGGATGGGGTTCGCGACAAACCGGTGGTGGCGCTTCGCTTACCACCGGCTAATGGCTCAAAGCCCCTTTCGGGGCAAAAACATCGGATTTTACCCCGACGGGATTCACAGACATGAGCCGGTGTTATCCCGAAGGGATTTAAAGCCATGAGCCGGAGTTATCCTGAAGGGATACACAGACATGAGCCGGTGGTATCCCGAAGGGATTCGAAGCCATTAGCCGGTGGTTGAGTCCCGAGATATCGGGACGATACCACCGGTCAACGTACCATTCCGGGTTTCGATCCCGAAGGGATCGCAGCATGGCGTTCCTGTCATTGTTCCGGGATGCGGTCGAATATCGTTACGATGATGAGTCGGCGCCGTGCCTTTCACCGGTTAACTCAAGCAGACTTCGGATCGATCCACGAAAAGAAACATGAGCTCGACGTTCCTCAGCCTTCATTACCATTTAGTTTTCTCCACTAAAGAGCGTCGTCCTTGGATCAAGGATGATTGGCGAGAGCGTCTCTTCGAATATCTCGGCGGAATTGTGAATGGCCTGAAGGGCGTTGCACAAGGCGTTGGAGGTACAGCCGACCATGTACACCTGCTGGTCGGTTTGCGATCAAGCCATTGTTTGGCTGACTTCATGCGCGAATTGAAGAAGGCCAGTTCAATCTGGGTACACGAAACGGTTGGTGTCCCATCGTTTGCGTGGCAAGAAGGTTATGGTGCATTTACCGTTAGCGCGACTGCTCGCGATCAGGTCAAGATGTACATTGCAAATCAGGCTGAGCATCATCGGGTGAAAACGTTTCGCGAAGAGTTGGAAGAGTTGCTGCAAAGAGCAGGGATTGAGTACGAGGATCGATGGCTCGATTGAATCCCCGCCATCGTCATCGCCAATAGAAGATGAGATTTCATAGAGGCAATAGGTTCGGTGTGTCAAAAGCCACCAGCAGAGTTATACCGAAGGGATTCACAGCCATGAGCCAGAGTTATCCCGAAGGGATTCGAAGCTATTAGCCGGTGGTTGAGTCCCGAGTCATCGGGACGATACCACCGGTCATCGTACCGATCCGTTGTTCGATCCCGAGGGGATCGCAGCATGGCGTTTCTGGCATCCCTCCGGGATGCAATGGACGGGTGCGCAACAAACCGGTGGTGGCGCTTCGCTTACCACCGGCTAATGGCTCAAAGCCCCTTCGGGGCAAAGACATAGGAACTTATCCCGAAGGGATTCACAGCCATGAGGCGGAGTTTTCCCGAAGGGATTCGAAGCTATTAGCCGGTGGTTGAGTCCCGTTTCATCGGGACGATACCACCGGTCAACGTACCGATCCGTTGTTCGATCCCGAGGGGATCGCAGCATGGCTTTTCTGGCATCCCTCCGGGATGCAATGGACGGGGGCGCAACAAACCGGTGGTGGCGCTTCGCTTACCACCGGCTAATGGCTCAAAGCCCCTTCGGGGCAAAGACATCGGATGTTATCCCGAAGGGATCGCAGCCATGAGCCGGAGTTATCCCGAAGGGATTCAAAGACATGAACCGGTGGTATCCCGAAGGGATTTGCAGCCATTAGCCGGTGGTTGAGTCCCGAGTCATCGGGACGATACCACCGGTCATCGTACCGATCCGTTGTTCGATCCCGAGGGGATCGCAGCGCGGCGTTAATTTCATCCCTCCGGGATAACGAAAAAAGGCACCGCGACCTGCACAACCAGCCGGAAGTCCTCTCCCTCTTCCAGCCAATCCCGCACTTGTCACGGTGCCTTCCTATTGGATCTGCGGAGTTTGACTTTACGCACCCGTCCACTCACTTGACCCATTTTCCATTCGTTGCAGTTCGCGTGCCAATTCACCGTGGTTGCCTAAGTCTCATCCCGTCATGCATGCTCAATTCCGACCTAATGCGGTTGGATGCACCGGTAAGGGCGGTTCTAGGACATCTGCAACGCCAGTGGATTCGCACGTATTCCACAGCTAGCAATCTACAAACGGGAGACGTTCACCTCGACGCATCCCGTATTGCCATTTTTTTAGGCACCTGTCGTCGGTTTTCAAGCAGTCGATTCGAGTTTCATCGAATGTCTCTTTACGTCGGTGCGTCCCATCGCAATACTGTCGCCTCACTCTTCTTTTCACGATCGACGGTGGGGCGGTTCATGCACAAGAGTTGGAACTCGAGGCTGTCCGTTTTGGAGCTTTCAACGTTACGCTGGAGCTTTGAAGACGATGTCCTTCGCTACCACGAACATGGCTACCGAGCCATCGGAGTTTGGCGGCCCAAGCTATCTGATTGTGGCGAGGCCAAGGGGCGTGAGCTGTTGTCTGAGATGGGGATGAGTGTCTCGTCGCTGCATTGGGCAGGCGGATTCACAGGGCATGACGGTCGAACATTTCGCGAGTCCTTGCACGATGCGTTGGATGCAGTGCAACTGGCCGCGGACTTGAATGCGGATTGCTTAACGGTCCTAGCCGGCTCCCGAGCGGGACATACCAAGAGCCACGCTAGGCGCATCTTTGCGACTGCCCTGCGCGAGTTGGCCGAATGCGCTCAAGCCATGGGAGTGCAGCTGGCCGTTGAGCCCATGCACTCGGGTTGCGCTCATGACTTCACCTTTTTGACCAACATTCCCGACACGTTGGATATTCTCGGTGGCATTGGCCACAGCAATATCGGCATCGTGTTCGACTGCTATCACATGGCTCAGGACCCACATGTGCTCGAATGGCTCCCGAGTGCCGTTCCGTTTATTCGGCTCGTTCAATGCGGCGATGCCAAAGCAGCACCTCTTGGATTGCAGAATCGATGTTTACTGGGTGAAGGCTACGTCCCTATTGCGGACATTATTCGAACCATCGAACACTACGGATACGAAGGGTACTACGAGGTCGAACTCCTAGGTGAAGATGTCGAGGATTACGACTACGAGCATATGCTCGATGCATCGCGATCTCTGTTGTGCGAACTCTTGCAATCGTGATCTTTCTCATCACGAATGATGACGGTTACGATGCTCACGGCATCCAGGAATTCGCCGAGGAGATGAAGTCATTGGGCGATGTCTATGTCGTCGCACCCGATTCCGTTCGCAGCTGCTGCTCCCATGGTGTGACCACTGCCGATGAACTTCACGTTCGGTACATGACCGAACGCCACTGGACCGTCTCGGGAACGCCTGCGGATTGCATCCGAATCGCCCTCAAATGGCTCCGCATCCAACCCGATTGGATTCTGTCAGGGGTCAATGAAGGTGGGAACTTGGGAGTTGACATCCACTACAGCGGTACCGTTGCCGGCGCCAGAGAAGGGCGATTGCATGGAGTCCCTGCGATGGCTTTCTCTCAATACTTGCGTCGCGAACTTCCCAGGGACTGGAAACGATCGGCTCGACGCGCTCGATATGCCTTTGAAGCCCTTCGAGCCCTGGAACTCGAGGCAGATGAGTTCTTGAATGTCAACTTGCCTGTTGACG
>JALOQW010000163.1 GCA_025459275.1 Pirellula sp. | reverse complement strand
TGCAACTCAACCATTGCGGCAGCTGGATTGCTGTAACACGGGCCAATAACGCGGCTAGCGCTCGCGGCTCACAATCGCCCTGAGCCGAACGCGCTAGCAGCGCTTCGGGGCAGCTCGTCGTTCGAAACGGCTGCCGCTCATTGCAACTCAACCATTGCGGCAGCTGGATTGCTGTAACACGGGCCAATAACGCGGCTAGCGCCCGCGGCTCACAATCGCCCTGAGCCGCACGCGCTAGCGGCGCTTCGGGGCACTTCGTTGTTCGAAACGGCTGTCGCTCATTGCAACTCAACCATTGCGGCAGCTTGGCGAGCGGTGGGTGTTAACCCACTGTTTCCCGCACCCCGGCACCTCCCTCTCGCCAGTTATCTTGCTCTCAAAATTCGACGCACATCTTGATGCGTTTGGCAGCACCGCACGTTACTACTCGAGACGGGGAAACAGGGGACAAACGTCCCCCGCTCGCCAAATGCGATCCAGTCTTTGGGCTACTTCGCAAATCGCAACTCGATTCTTGCGGGCCAGTTGGTTGGGAATTCCGAAGATAGCGTTGCGACGTCGCCAACCACTTCGTACGAAAACGGCTTGCCCGTGAACGGATCGTTCGGCACGGGCACCGGGGTAGCATCCATGGAATCGACGAGCTTGCCTCCGTTTGCCGCTCCTGCCATCCGAATCGCCTCGACGGCTTGAATCAACGCAAGCCGTTGCTTGGCTCGAACCTGGGCTGCGTGAAAGGCATCGATGCTAGGCAACATACCATTGGCTAATCCAGCAAACCAACCATAGCGTTGGCGGTCATTTTTCAACTGTGCGTTCGCCGATGCGAATCGATCACGAGCCAAATCGTAAGGGAGGTAAAACAACTTGAACAAGTCGTCTCGGCATACATCGTAGTAGTCCTTCATCGCCAAGAAGACGAGTTGCTCCTTGGGGTAAGAATCGATGGTCTCCTTGGTGACGACCCCACGGCTGAGCAAATACTCCTTGGCTTGTGGAACATTCTCTTCGATCGATTGTCGAATCGATTCCAAGCGCGCGTCCCCTTGCACCTTGGAAATAATCACCACATCGCTTTCACCGTTAAACTGATCGAAATCCGCCGTGCGTTTGGCAAAGTCTGCCAAGAACTCGATCCAGTAGCTTTGCGATCTTGGGGTTGTATCGACTTCTTTCAGCTTGGGAATCTGCAGATAGATAAACTGTCGTTCAAATGCGAGACATCGTTCAGGCGCGACCAACGGATCGGGTAGCTGAGCAAACGCCCAGTAGAGGTTGGGGCAATCCGCATGGGTAATCAAATGCAACGTGTCATCGCAGGTGATACCAAGTATCGCAACTCCAACCAAGTGACTGACCAGGAAGTCGTCCATCCCAATATGTCGGCTCATGGTCAGTTGCTGGCCAATGATTTCGATGGCGTCATCGATTCGGTTCTCTGCGATGGCTAATCGGCATCGAATTCTCTGTGTGCGTGCAAGTTCGCGAATCGCTTGCATCTCCGGAAGCAGATAGCCAATCGGATTATCCGATAGCGCGAGATTGCGATTCATGGAGAAGCCATTGTAGAGCCTTGCTTCGCGAAGCGACGGTACCTGAAATGCCAACAAGCCATCTAGGTACTCCCGGACCTCTTTCTTGGGGTAATCCGCTGGATGCATGTCGACGTAGGAATAGGGCGGGAAGTCCGACGGTTGTTTGCCGGTCTCCTTGGCCTGTTCGGAGGCGAGCTTCTGCATTTCCCAGATCCTATCACGCGCAGTATTCTGCTCAAGGAAACCCATCGCCTTGAGATAGAAGAGGGCGGCATTACCCTCCAATTGCGATGCTGCGTCTGGCACCAACTGTACCTTCAACGAAGGTTTCGATTCCGCCTTAGGATGGATGGTTAGCTTGATGGTCTTCTCATCGTCTACTTGACTTGCGCGAGCAACCTGAGCCGAGCTTTCTTGTGCCGGAAGCATTTGCCCCCCACCCATGATGTATGCACCACTGAGAAGAACGACGAGCATGCTTTTCGGATGATGAATCAACCAAAGCTTTCTGATGTGTCTGCGCATACGAATAGAATCCTCCACTTTGTAAATGAGAGTCATACCAACAGAGAAATGAGATGTGCGAATCGCTGCCTTCAATGCACGACTTGCTTCAACTCTTGGAGAAGCAGCAGGCGATTTGCCGTGGGTTCTGGCCGATCGAGTTCCAATGGGCCGCTCGCCTGAGAACGATTGTCGATGGATCGCGACTCCTCCGAGGACGCGGAGGTATGAACCATGCGTTTACCGTAACCGCGATACGAGCCGACGGATAAGTCAGAGTGATCCAAAATGGAGTTGATATCAACCAACGATGCCGTGGGCGGGGCGGATCGCTCGACTGCAGTTTGGATTTTCGTGGACTCGGATGTTGCACCTCTTGCCGTTTGTTTCAGCTCGTAGAGCTCCGATCGGAGCTCGCTCAATACAAACCACTGCATTGCAAAGAAAGTGATGGCGACGCCCGCTACCAGGCCAGACCACCAAGCAACGGCAGGTCGGACGCGTATTGGAAGCACGACCGAAGCAGGAGGCGTTTGTGTAGGATTCGAATCGTCAGAACTGCGAGCGGAATGAATGGCTTCCCAGTCGAGTTTAGGCGTGCGAGGCTTGAGAGCTCTTAGGCGCTCGACTCGAATGTCATGGACATTGTGATCATTTGTTGGTTCGTTCACGGACGATTCCTCCCGTTGCTACGATCTGTCACACTTAACGGATCAGTGGACGGTTCCATTTTTTGCCGCATGGTGTCGAGGGCTTCGTGGAACAACCGGAACACGGTTGCCGTCGGACGGTCCACGACGTCCGCGATTTGTTCAAACGTCAGTTCACCCCAAATCCGTGCTGTCACAATTTGCCGCTGGATGTCGGGGAGTCGCTCAATCCATTGCGCCGCGAATTCGGCATCGATTTGCGATCCCTTGTCAGGTTCAAACCATGCGTCTGGTCCGGAAGCGGATGATTCGTAGTGACTTCTGCGCCGTTCAGATCGTGCCAGGTTCATGGCTTTGTTTCGCACCACTCGAAAAAGCCATGCCTTGAGAGATCGAGGAACGGTTTCTTTTCTCACCAGTTCGATCAACGCTTCCTGAAGCGCATCGTCGGGACAGGAACACCATTGGCGTGCAAACAGCACCAGCGACGCGCCGAGTTCATCGACGAGCTGTGCTAATTCCAATTCGGTGATTCGTGTCACAATGCCAAAGGCCTCTGGACGGTTTGATAATGAGAAAACACCGGCAGATGAAGTCTATTTCAGAATCGTGGAATTTTTTCGGCTGAAAGTTGCCAAACGCCAGTCATCCGGCAGTCGTCAGCCCCCGGAGCCTTCGGTCGAACTTGGATTGACCGGATCGTCGTCTGCGGCAGATCGAATCTGAAGGTACATCTCCCTTGCTTGCTCGAATTCGGCGATGGCCTCGGGCGGCAGGATGCCTTGCTGTTTCTCGAGCGAAGCATCCAACAGTTGCAGTAGATAGTCGATTTGTTGAACTGGAGGTCGCACGGGCTGCTGGTCGACTTCAAAGTACCATGCTCCAGTGTGCGCGAATCGCTTTCTTCCGTCTGGCTGGTCCGACCAAGTGCGTATTGCGACCCAGCCAGACGCTCGCTTTCGATCCTGGGATGTCCCCGGTCGATCGTTCGAGGCCAAGCTCAGCTTTCCTTGGGCAGACCATTTCCATGCGCCTTGCCTTGTTTTTATCCTCTCGGGCGTGATGGCTTGCTGAACCTGTCCGTTCACAATGACCTCCACACGCGTGATCGGATCTGGACTGACGACTTCGGCTTCCCAAGTGAAATCGCCAGAATGTTCTTTCCCCACTTGAAATGCTTTGCCCGGAAGTTCCCCATTCACACGGGCGGTGAGCATAGGGCCTGTGGTCACGAAGGATCGACCTTTCTTCAGGCCATCCAACCAATCCTCAAGTTTGAACGTGTCACCCGTATGAACGTACACGCGGCTATATCCGAGTGGTACAGGATGAACTCCCGAAGCGGTACCCGCAGTGGGACTCATCCGAAAGCCACAATTCAGCAAGGCGTAATACATCTCGAAGCCAAACTCCAACCATCCCCATTCCGTGAGAACGCCGGGCGATTCCTGCTCAAACTCTTTCCAAGGAGGCAACGCATGGCCTGCTTGTTTGAAACCGAAATCGGTTCGCCAAACACTGTTGTTCGAAAGCTCAAACAGATCGACCTTGGCAATGGGGACAAGCATCAATGACCAAGGCCAGTTATGTTTGTCGAGATCTAAAAGCGCTCCCTCGCGTCGTGCTTGCTCAACTATTTCTCTTACAGGTGGAACCGTTTGAGTGAACGGTGTGCGGTGGTTAAGGATAAAAACGGCTCCAAGCGTATGCCGTCGTGGGCCGATCGAAAAGATTTCATATTCGGTGTTGCGAGGCAGGATCACTTGATGATCGTTGATCCAGACGGGTTCGTAGCCGAGATCTTCGCGGCGGCCAAACGGGGAGGGACCTTGAGAACGCAGGCTCGATGGTTCCAGATCGGGAGCCTTGTCAGATGAGATCGTCCAGAACGTCACGGGAAAGGCCACGTTGAGTTCTTCCGCGGACATGACGTTCGGTAGCTCGGCGATACGACGATGCACATGGGTTTCTCCTGAGTACCAGCCTTGTGCAGCCATGTTACTCCAGCGTTGTAACGCAAACGTTTTCTCGAGTGTCGGTGGATTCGGTTCGCGAAGGACTGGGGATGGAGCGACCGGCGAGACCACGAGTTTATCCTTCAGTGACTGATATTCTTTACCCCGTTCGATCACTACGTCATACTCACCAGGTTCCAGGTCGACCATGAACGGATGGGCCGATACCGTGGTGTGACGCTCGACCGAATTTGGCATAGGAACCCATTCCTCCGAATATTGCCATGCAGTCCCGCGTTCGTCTGCGGATCGAACAAATAACCAGTTTCCCGTGGAGTCTTGCAGATAAATGCGGGCGGCAATCGGTTGCATCGTATCTGCATCGACGATCGAACCGAGGAATCGAACCTGTCGCATCGGTTGTTCGATGGCATGCTGAGCATGTGTGCTGGTTTCAATGCCAAGCAACAACACGAAAAATGCGAGAAATGGGAGTTTATCGTGGGTTTGCATAGAGGTTTCTGAATGTCGCGGATCGCTCCGTCGATCCGCCTTTCTTACTTGATGGAGGATGATGCGGTTTTACTGAATGGCATTATTCAGGGCGATACTTGATCCGCAGAGCCGTCAGCGACGTTGGGCGATCGCCTTCGAAGAACTCGCGACGCTCGCTATACTGCGTGGGTCGTCGTTGCGTCGGGACTTGGTCGCAACGGGATCTTATCGAATAGTATGATTGGCCATCGTGAGTGTAGACGAAACCCATAGCCTCAAGGAGCAGATTGAAGCCGCTTTTGCGGCCGCTTATTCGGCCCAGCTCGCGTGGAGCCAACTGACCATCCGCGCCCGAGCCGCCATGATCGGTCGAGTCGCGCCGGGAATTGTGGAAGCCAGACACGAACTTGCGAGGCTGGTTAAAGCCCCCATGCGTACCGATTATCGGGAGACGGTCAGCTCGGAGTTGCTCCCCCTAGCTGACGCAGCCAAGTGGCTTTCCGGGCACAGCTCCCGAGTCCTGGCAACTCGTTATTTAGATGGTGGGGGGAGCCCGTCGTGGCTTGGTCGATTGCGATCGGTCGTGCATCGAGTCCCGCATGGACTGGTTTTGATTATTGGGACTTGGAATTACCCGATCTTTCTAACGGGTGTTCAGATCCTTCATGCATTGACAGCCGGAAACGCCGTTGCCATCAAACCGGCTCCCGGTTGTGAAGACGTCACAAAATACATGGTGGAGTTAATGGGGCGTTGTGGAATCCCCGAAGGCTTGATGGTCGTACTCGATAGCTCAGTCGATGCGGGGAAGGTGGCCATGAACGTTGGAGTCGATCATGTGGTCATGACCGGCAGCAGCCAAAGTGGCCGAAACGTGCTGACCCAAGCCATCCCCAGCCTCACCTCGGCAACGATGGAGTTGAGTGGAAATGATGCCGTCTATGTCTTGCCAGGGGCGGACATGCATCGCGTGTGCGATCTGATCCGGTTTGGTCTGCGCCTCAATGGCGGAGCAACTTGTTTGGCACCACGTCGCATTTTCATTCCTCAAAAAGCCTCCGAGGTTTTTCATCGAGTACTAGAGGAATGCCTGTCCGTTCCGGAACAGCAGCAGTGGCGGACACCGATTGCGTCAGCAACCTATCGGCGGCTGTGGGATGGCGTTGCCGATGCGTTGAACCGAGGGGCTCGGATTTTCTCAGGGGAGCTTCGACCGCCGAGCCCCGCTTCAGGAACCGAACCCGATTACGTCTCAACCGGACACATCGTCCTGACCGACGTTCGAACCGACATGAAGTTGTACAAAGCCGATATCTTTGCCCCGGTGGCTATGATCGTACCGGTCGATAACTGGTCGGACGCCCTCAAAGCAGACTCGCAATGTCCTTATGCGCTCTCGGCATCCATCTTTGGTCCCGTGGAAGACGCGCTCCGATTGGTTCCTTTTGTTTCCGCCGGGACCATTACTATCAATGATCTCATCGTCCCAACGGCCGATCCTCGTCTTCCGTTTGGCGGCAGGGGTGAAAGTGGCTTCGGCGTGACGCGAGGCATCGAAGGTTTGCTATCGATGACGACGGCCAAGGTGGTTTCGACGCGATTGGGGAATTGGTTGCCACATGCCTCATTACCTGGGCCTGGCGATGAACAGCTCCTCGACGGGTTGCTACAATTCGTCCATGGAAAAGGGTGGAGGCGACGCGTTGGAGGCCTCCGCCAGATAGTGCAAGCCATTCTTTTGCAGCGAAATAGCAGGAAGTCGAATGATTGAGCGGTCCGGACACGTACGTAACGTCGCGGTGGTGGGCGGAGGTTTGGCGGGTCTTGCAGCAGCGTGCACCCTCGCTGCTCGCGGCCACCAAGTCACGTTATTCGAAAAGAATGAGTGGGTAGGCGGAAAAGCCGCAGTCCACCATCAAGAGGGATTCCGATTCGACATGGGTCCCACCATTTTGACGTTGCCTTCGGTCTTGAAGCGCATCTTCAATGAGGCCGGACGTCGCTTGGAAGACTACATGGAGCTGGTCGCCTTGGACCCGCAGTGGCGGTGCTTTTTCGTCGACGGCGGTGTCCTAGATCTGGTCGCGAACGAGCAGCAAATGAAGCACAACTTGGAACGCTTTTCCAAGACTCCGGGAGTCGCACAAGGCTACGATCGTTTCATGCAGATTTCGAAGAAACTGCATGAGGTGTCCGACAAGTTCTTCTTCTGGCGAAGTGTCGGCGGTATCGGGGACACTATGGAAGTTTCAGGTGCCTTTTCTCCCTCGGTGCTCATGGATGTCCTTAGCCTTCGCATGGGGCAGTCCGTTGCAGGACTGGTCCGTTCCTGTGTCAAGGATGAACGGGCTGCTCAAATGATTGATCACTTCACCCAGTACGTCGGCTCCTCGCCGGAAGCCTCTCCGGCCGTACTGTGTGGTATTGCTCATATGCAAACCGAAGAAGGTGTTTGGTATCCGATGGGCGGGACCCGAGCTGTTCCGGTGGCTCTTGAAAAACTGGCCCGCGAGTTAGGGGTGGAATTCAAAACCAGTACCGACGTGGCTTCGATCCAAAACGATGGGACACGAGTTACCGGCTTGACGACCACGGCTGGCGAGAAGTTTGTTTTTGACACGATCGTCTCGAACTGCGATTCGGTTCGAACACACCGCGAACTGTTGACGGGGAGCGATGCCCAAAAACGATTCGACAAGCGTCGTACGTATGAGCCCGCATGCTCAGGTGTGGTTCTCTACTTGGGACTCAACAAGCGATACGATCATATCCTCCATCACAACTTCGTCTTCTCGCGTGATCCCCACGAAGAGTTCGAGTACATCTACCAAAAGGGACTACCAGCACCAGACCCTACCGCTTATGTGTGCGCGCCGGCGGCTACCGAACCAGGCGTTGCACCGGAGGGAGGCGAGGCACTATACGTGCTGGTCCATACCCCTTACCTCCGACCTGATCATGACTGGTCGAAGATGCTGCCCGAGTATCGAGAAGTCATTTTGAATAAACTGGAAACGACAGGTGGGATGAAAGGAATCCGCGACCGAATCGTGTGCGAGAACGCTCTGACTCCAGAGGGGATTCACAAGCGATACCGCGTACTGAACGGCGCCATTTACGGATTGGCCAGCCATGGTCGCTTTATGGGAGCATTCAAGCCAGCCAATCGATCGCGCGACCTGGAAGGCTTGTACCTCGCTGGCGGTGCTGCCCACCCCGGACCAGGCATGCCGATGGTCATGATGTCAGGTTGGATTGCAGGCGATACGGTCGATGGAGATGCTCGTACGGCCAAAGCTGGAGCCTGATACCGTTCTCTATGACTCTGCCGGAATCAAGAGCTTGGTTGGTCGATGGGTTCTGCCGATACACCCATCGCATGGTCGGCCGTCGATTCACCGCGTTTGGTGTCCAGTTCGCAGCACCGGCTGAAGCGCTGGCACCCAAATCCCATGCGGTCGTGGTGTATGCCAATCACGTGGGGTGGTGGGACCCCATCGTAGCGATGCTCCTTCGCAAATCGTACTTCCCGGACCGGATCCTCTATGCTCCGATCGATGCCGTCGCGCTGAACGCATATCGCATCTTTTCCAAAATGGGCTTCTTCGGGATCCATCTCGACAAGTTTCAGGGTGCGGCCGATTTCTTAAGGACCTCCCGAGCGATACTTGAAGATCCTCGATCCAGTCTGTGGGTCACACCCGAAGGTCGTTTCACCGACTGTCGCGACCACTCCCAACCCTTGATGCCTGGACTCGCCCACTTGGCAGCCAGCGTTCCATCG
>JALOQW010000513.1 GCA_025459275.1 Pirellula sp. | reverse complement strand
CCCATTTCGATGCATCAAGTGGTACGGTTAGCTTACAACTCGTTGACGATGCGTCGAGGAAGGCGTTCGCTTATGAATTGGATCCTGGGATCGAAGCACCAGTACTAGCCGCGCGGTGGTTACTGCGTGTTCCTGTTTCCCATTCCCTCCCCGAACTAACGGTCAAACTGGGGACCACTCGCGGTACCAATGCTTTACTGACCCGCACCGGGGAACGGACCGTGTTGGCTACCACTTATGGATTCGGTGACCTGTTGGAGATCGGCTACCAGGAACGACCTGAGCTGTTTGCTCTCTGGGTACAAAAGCGTCCTCCTTTGTATGAACAGGTATTGGAATTGGAGGAACGATTGGATGCGAGCGGCCAACCTCTTGTGCCGCTCAACCGAATGGCAGCCCACGATGCCTTGAGCCGATTGCATCAACAAGGGCTTCGCGCCCTCGCCGTTTGTTTGCTTCACTCCTATCGGAACCCTATTCATGAACTAGCGGTCGCTGAGCTCGCTCGAGAGGTCGGATTCGAGACGGTTGTGATCAGCAGCGACGTTGCCCCAGTCATTCGGGCTGTTTCTCGTGCGGAAACCACGGTGGTCGATGCCTATTTGACGCCTGTCGTCCGGTCGTACCTCGAACGGGTCAAATCTCAGTTTCAAATCCAAGACCGCTCTTCGTTGCGCGTGATGACCAGCAGCGGCGGCTTGGTGGATGCGTCGCTGGTTCACGGTCGCAACATGGTGTTGTCAGGTCCCGCAGGAGGAGCCGTTGCCTTGGAAGCCATTGCCCAGATCCATGGCTTCGACAAACTGATCGGGTTGGATATGGGGGGAACGAGTACCGACGTCTGTCGAGTCGACGGCAGGTTGCAATTGGAACATGAAACGATCAAAGCAGGTGTTCGCATGGTCGTGCCAACCTTGGCTATTCACACGGTGGCAGCCGGCGGTGGAAGTGTTTGCTGGTTCGATGGAGTTCAATTGCGAGTGGGCCCCCACAGCGCCGGCGCTGATCCAGGACCTGCATGCTACGGCCGTGGCGGGCCATTGACCATCACCGATCTGAACTTACTGGCTAAAAGGATCGATCCATCAAGATTCCCCATTCCTTTATCGGTCGAGGCAGCTCAAGAACGAGTGTGCGAATTGCTCGACCGAGTCCGCGAGCAACCTTGGTTTCAAGACATCGATGAATCGACACTAGTTCAAGGCCTGCGCCGAATCGCGAATGAACAGATGGCTGCGGCCGTTCGGGCCATATCGATCCAACAAGGGGCCGATCCGCGCGAACATGTCTTGGTCGGTTTTGGTGGAGCCGCGGGACAACATATTTGCGAGGTTGCAGAGATCCTCGACATGAAGGTTGTCTTCGATCATCCAGACGCTGGTTTATTGAGCGCCCTGGGCATGGGGCTAGCTCAAGTCAAGCGAGCCAAGAGTGTTCCGGTCTACCAATCCTTGGCCGATGTGGATTGGTTCGAACTGAATCAACAGCGAGACCAGCTCCATGCGGCATTGATCGCTGAAATGCGAGAAGAAGGATTCTCTATCGATCAACTCGATTTCGCCATCGAGCTGGCATTACGATACTCCGGAACGGAAGGAACCATGCGTTTGCCGTGGCTCGATGCTGACCCTGGCCAACTGAAGCAAGCCTTTGATGGAGAACATCATCGCTTGTTTGGCTACGCACGCGCGAAACAACCGTTAGAAATTGTAGAGATTTGGGGAGAGGTAGCTTCGCGCAGACCTGATCTCGCCAGCCTGCTCGGCCAAGCCTCAAGCTCCGAATCGGCTCTTGAGATCGGTTCGAGGTTCCATGGGCCGAAGCTCTTGCAACGTTCAGGAAGCACGACGTTCATCGATGCAGGTTGGACTGCGGAAGTCATGCAGGATCAATCGCTCTCCATCAAGAGACTTGAACAACGCGATGCGCCCAAGTTAGATCGTTCATCATCGGGCACGGTCGACCCGATTTTGCGCGAGGTCATCGCGCAACGCATTGCGGCGATCGCGGAGCAAATGGGGATTGTTCTCGAGCAGACGGCGATCAGCGTCAATGTGAAGCAACGCCGTGACTTCAGTTGTGCGGTATTCAATGCTGAGGGTCAGTTGATCGCCAATGCACCTCATGTTCCGGTTCATCTTGGAGCCATGAGCGCCACGGTCCAAGCCATGATCCAACAGTTCCCGGTTATGCAACCAGGGGACAGTTTCGTAACCAACGACCCCTACTGCGGCGGCTCGCACCTACCTGACATCACGGTAGTTACGCCTGTGTTTTCAACGGACATACAGCCGGGAACCGATGCGGCAAAGCCACACTACTTCGTCGCGTCGCGTGCTCATCATGCAGAGATTGGTGGTGTATGTCCGGGTTCGATGGCTCCCACGTCGACGCGACTTGGCGAGGAAGGAGTTTTGATACCGCTCATGGTCTTGACTCGGGCAGGAGTGGACTGTTCCGAGGATATTGAGCAGCTACTGCGAACGTCGCCGTACCCTTCCCGCTCAGTGACAGAGAATTTGGCGGACCTAGCCGCACAGCGTGCCGCAAACGATCGAGGCGTCCGCGCTATGCAGGAGTTGGGAGAGGCGTTTGGCTACGAACGACTCGCAACTTATATGGATTCGATTTTGGATGCTGCAGAATCAAAGACGCGGCGATGGATCGCCTCTCTCGAGGATCGTGCATGGCATCGCGCTGATTCCATGGACGATGGGACCCGCATTGAGGTTCAAATACGCAAGTGCAACCGTGGAGGCATGCCTCACTTGTTGATCGACTTTACGGGGACAGGGCCTGAATGTGCAGGTATATGGTTATTCCGGAGGGGATCTTGAACCCCAAAGGGAAAGGGCCTAAGCCCGAGTGGCCAGCAGTAGCAGGAGGTAATGTCGAAACGAGCCAACGAGTCGTGGATTGTATTCTTGGTGCGTTGGAACTTGCAGCTGCAAGCCAAGGCACCATGAACAACTTTCTCTTCGGAGATTCCTCCTTTGGATATTACGAAACGATCGGAGGAGGCACGGGTGCTACGTCCCGAGGCAGTGGCGCCGATGCTGTGCATTCGCACATGACGAATACTCGATTGACGGACGTGGAGGTTCTTGAAAGCCGATATCCGGTCCGTCTGGTGAAGTTCGGCGTGCGGCGCGGGAGTGGAGGAGCAGGCCTTCATGTCGGCGGCAATGGAATGGTTCGCCAAATCGTAGCCCTGCGTCCCCTGGACGTGTCACTCGTCACGAGTCGTCGCGGTCCTCATGCGCCGTTCGGTCTTGCTGGTGGACAACCCGGCGCCCTCGGCAGGAACTGGAAAATCGAACTGGATGGATCGAAGACTCCATTGCCTGCTTCCTGCCAGATATCGCTTCACGCTGGCGAAGGCATCCTCATCGAAACCCCAGGCGGCGGTGGCTATGGGTTGGATAGAAGTGCGGAATAAAGACCTATTGCGTGAGCCGCACACGCTTGCTGTGCTGCGGGGTGTCGCCAAGTTCCGAGTCGAACAACGGTTGGTTCCTGATGATGCAAGCCCCTCTTCACTATCAGCAATCAACGACGTTGACAGCCAGTCCTCCAAGAGACGTTTCTTTGTACTTGGCTTGCATGTCGATGCCCGTTTGACGCATGGTTTCGATCACACGGTCCAGTGAGACAAAGTGCTTGCCGTCTCCGTAGAGGACAGCAAGCCGCGCCGCGTTGACCGCTTTGGTGGCCCCCATGGTGTTCCGTTCGATGCAGGGGACTTGTACCAGCCCCGCAATCGGATCGCAGGTCAGTCCCAAATTGTGTTCCATGCCAATCTCGGCCGCGTTCTCGATTTGCTCGATATGGCCCCCCATGCACGCTGCAAGGCCCGCAGCGGCCATGCTACACGCGACCCCGACCTCCCCCTGGCAGCCCATCTCCGCAGCGGAAAGGGAGGCGTTCCGTTTGTACAGCAAGCCAATAGCGCCTGCCGTCTTCAAAAAGGTTTGGATTCCCGCGGATGTTCCATGCATGAAGTAGACGTAATAGGCGAGAACGGCAGGAATCACCCCCGCCGCTCCGTTGGTCGGTGCCGTAACCACTCGGCCGCCTGCCGCGTTCTCTTCATTCACTGCCAGCGCGAACAAACTGATCCAGTCCAAATGCTGGAGTGGATCCGTACTCAAATCCGAGGCGTGTTGCGCTAGCCACTCACTCGGAGGCACTGCCGCCCCTCGACTGAGTCGTTGATAGATCTGCGGTGCGCGCCTCGCGATGCGAAGCGCTCCGGGCAAAACGCCAGCTGTCGTGCAGCCACGATCGATGCACGATTGCATGACTTTCCAAAGTCGATCAACCCCATGGGCGATCTCATCCTCGCTGCGATGGGTCCGTTCATTCGCGTGAACAATAGCCTCCGCGGTTATATGGTTGGAGCGTGCCATCTCCAATAACTCAAGAGCCGTCGTGAATGGATACGGGACGGTCAATGCGGTAGGAGCCTGCTCCGCAAGACGGCCTTGAGCCACCGCGTTCAATTCGTCTTCCGTTGCGACAAATCCACCACCCACCGAGAAGCTTCGCTCGCTATACAGCAAATCGCCATCGCTCCCCCAAGCGGAAAACTCCATGCCATTGGGATGTTGTGGAAGGAGTTCATTGCGCAGCCAAATCAAATCGCGCGACTCCTGAAACGGGATGTCTCGTCCCTTCGCTAATTGGAGACGTTGTGTGGATCGAAGTTCCTGCACCACGGCTTGCAGTTCGTCTGGCTCGCTGACAGCTGGCAAGCATCCCGAAAGCCCGGCCAGGATGGCTGTGTCCGTGGCATGTCCGATTCCAGTCAGAGCAAGCGACCCGTACAGTTTGACTTGAACACGGGCGATGTAAGGCGAGACATTCGAGTCTGCAAGGCAACGATTGATGAATTGCTGAGCAGCGATCATCGGACCGACCGTATGGGAACTCGAGGGCCCGACACCGACTTTGAACAACTCAAAAATGCTGTGCATGCTGTCGACGACCTTTGCTACGCAAGTTCCAACGGTGACTTGCTGAGTTGAAACGACTTCTTTTCGCCATGATCGAAATCGACGCGCACCATACGTTTGGGACCGTAGCCTTCCGTCGACAGGATGGTCCCTTGACCGTAACTCGGATGCCGGACGCGCATCCCGGGTTCGAATTCATCGACCGGAACGCCAGCCAGGGTTGCAACGGCGATGATCTCAGCCCCCGAATGAAGCTTGGGCATTTGATTCCACATCGACTCTTTGGTGTTCCTCGATTTGGTTCGGGACTTCTTGGCGCGCGGCCCTTCATCGTCCATCCCGTCTCCCCAAGAATCCCCCCACGATTCGTCAAGATCGTCATGGAATGAACCGGATTCGTGACTTTCCGACACAGCCATCTCCGACCGAGGCAACTCGACCAGAAACGGGCTCGGAGCAGCCATCTTGTCACTGGCGAACCCGCGATGCATAGCGTTGCTCAAGTGCAACGTCTCACGTGCACGGGTGATCCCGACAAAGAACAAACGCCGTTCCTCTTCCAATTGATCATTCTGCATGCGACTACGCACGTGGGGGAGGATATCGTGTTCAATCGCGATGATGTAGACATGATCGAACTCGAGTCCCTTGGCGGAGTGCAAGGTCATCAACGTGACGCGGTCATCGCTCGACAAGTTGTCGGTGTCGCTCGACAAACTGACTTGTTCCAAGAACTGTTGCAGAGCGTTTCCATCTTCGTTCACGGC
>JALOQW010000162.1 GCA_025459275.1 Pirellula sp. | reverse complement strand
GAGTCGCAGATCGCGGCTCAGGTCAGCGAAGCGTACGAACGTTCGCGGTCCGGCGGTTTCGCCGGACCGATCTTGCATGCACTGTTTCAACGCGCCAACCTCGTCTCCAAACGCGTATTCAACGAAACGGAAATCCACCGGCGACGTGTCAGCGTTCCAAGTGTTGCGGTCAGCGAAGTGGCTTCCGAATTCTTCGAGCGATTCGACGACAAACGCATTGTTGTGATCGGAAGTGGAGAAATGGGGGTGGAGACTCTCCAGTACCTGGTCGATGCTGGGGCTGTTCAAGTATCGATTGTGAATCGTTCTCTGGAGCGAGCGGAAGAAGTTGCCAATAAGTTCCGCGTGCGGGCCCAGGCTTGGGAGACGTTAGACAGCCTACTGCTTGATGCAGACCTCGTCGTGAGTACCACCGGCGCTCAGGAGCCCATCATGACGGAACCCCGCATGAAGAACCTCATGCACCAGCGACGTAAAGGGACGCTGCTCATTTTGGATCTCGCCGTGCCAAGAGACTTCGAACCGGGAATCGCTCGACTTCCAAGTGTCTATCTCTACTCGATCGATGATCTGCAATCGGTGTGTCAAAGGAACGAATCGTTTCGCCGCCAACAACTCCCCAAAGCTCGGCGCATCATCGAAGAGGAATGCCAACGGCTTCGTGCTGATTGGGAGTTGCGATCGTCGAGTGAAACCATCCGCGCTCTCCGTGACCAAGCAGCCATGATTCGAGACTCGGAACTGCAGAGACTTTTAGGTAAGCAAGCCCTTCAGGGGGCTTCTCCAGAACTGCAGCGCGAGGTGGCTCAAGCCATGGAACGCGTTGTCAATAAATTGCTGCATGTCCCTTTGCAGTCCATTCGCGAAGCTCCGCACGAAGAGCAGCGTGAATCCTTGGTATCTGCCATTCGACGCCTGTTCCGTATCTGAAGATCTGTGCTGTATCGTTTCCAGACGTCTCGCTGATCTTCATTGAATCGTCGCGTCCTTAGGTCTTGGATGACGATCGCGTGGCTTCCGTGAGCGCAGGAAATCGAATGGTGAACGCGGTCCCTTTTCCGACCGTGCTCTCGACGCGTATGCGTCCGCGATGCTCGTCGACAATCTCTTTGCAAGCCGCGAGGCCCAGCCCCGTTCCTCCTTTGCCACTCGCATCCGGCCCGGACTTGGTCGTGAAGAAAGGCTGAAACAACTTGGGCAAGTGCTCGCTCGGAATACCACAGCCGTTATCGCGAACGGTAAGTACCGTCTGCCCCTCCTCCGCCGCTACTCGAATGCGGATCGTTCCGCGCTCTCCAATCGCCTGGCGAGCATTCGTGATCAAGTTGAGTAATAGTCGTTGAAGCTGGCCGGCCGAGCCTGAAATCTTCGGTGTGGGATGAAACTCTCGCTCAACATCAATTCGGTACTTCAGAAGCTCACGTTCCAGCAGGACCAGGGTGTCTTCGATCAAGCCCACAAGATCTACTGGCTCCATCTCCCCCGATCCCATTCGTGACAGACCGAGCACCGTACTAGTAATCTTGGCTCCGCGGTTTGCTGCATCCAAGATGCGGGTGAACGCCTTATCACGGCTCGCTTCATCCTTGTGACGTATCCCCAACTTGGCGTAGTTGATGATGGTCATCAAGAGATTGTTGAATTCATGTGTGGTCGTGCTCGAGAGCTCACCCACAGCAGCCAGTCGTTCGAGCTGAATCAACCGTTTCTCCAACTCCTCCTGCGTAAATCGGACGGAACCGATCGCCGTCACAGAGGGAGTTTTGGTGATCGATTCCTTGGTCGTCGATTCCGTTGTCGAGGTAGGCATGCGGTCGATTTCTGATGTGGTTTTGTGCATGGGAATTTGGTACCGTCCAACCAGCTACATGGATTACCGCAATCCCATGCCTCGAATCAAGGCGAATCCCCCATGGCGATCAACTCGTTGGAACGGATGGAACGGCTGCTAGCAATCGCGCAAGAGGAGGGAATTCTCGTCCGCAGCGAATGGCTGGGAGGGGTGCGAGGTGGATTGGTGAGAATTGGCAAAGAGCCGATCCTCTTCATCGACGAGTCTTTGGACGTGCCTGAGCAACTTCAGCAAGCAAAGATGGCGCTTTCTCAGCTCGATTGGCGCGATTCCGATTGGTGGGACGAGATTCAAAATTTGCTCGAGTTCGAGCCGCACAATGTGAGGAAATAGAGAATTTGGGACGAATCTTCGGACGCTCTAAACAGAATTCGTGGATCTTGGCCCCGCTATCCCTATGTAAAAACGACCGCTTCCGATCACAATAGGGTTCGTTGGTGACCCGCATCGGCTGAACGTCGCATGAGTGGTCGACACCAACGATTTTGGAATGCTCTTGCTGGAATACACGAATGCGACACCTCGATCACTTGAAAAACTTGGTCATCATGGCATCGGCAGATGGCTCGCTTTCGGAACGAGAGATCGCTCTCTTGGTCGATCGCTGCAGCGATTTTGGACTGGAGGAAGCGGACTTGGGCAAAGCCGTGCAATTCGCTCTCAGTGATGAGGCATCGTTGAAACTGCCAACCGACCGCAAAGAACAATTAGCCATGCTCGGCGACATGATGCGAGTCATGGCGGCGGACGGCCAGCTGAGTGAAGTCGAGAAACGACTGTTCGCTCTGGCTGCCGCCAAGATGAACGTCGATCGGGCAGAACTCGACCAACTCATCGACGATCTGGTCGGTAAAGAGCCTAAGTGACCTGACCGGCTGAACATCGTCGCTGATCGCTCCGTCGATCAGCCCCCTGCGCCGCCCGAATCAGTTGCCATGCTCGTCTCTATCCACAACGGACCGCCAACTCACCCTGGGTAGGATCGGCGGAGCGATCCTCGACAATATTGCTCGCGAACGAGCATGCTGTCTTTTTAAAATCTATATTTGCTGTTGAGGACAAATGTCGCTGATCGCTCCGTCGATCAGCCCCTTGCACAGCCCCGTTCAGGTACACTGACTCGCCTCGATCCACAACAGACCACGAACGCACCCCGGGTAGGATCGGCGGAGCGATCCTCGACAATATTGCTCGCGAACGAGCATGCTGTCTTTTTAAAATCTATATGTGCTGTTGAGAACAAATGTCGCTGATCGCTCCGTCGATCAGCCCCTTGCACAGCCCCGTTCAGGTACACTGACTCGCCTCGATCTACAACGGACCACGAACGCATCCCCGGGAAGGATCGGCGGAGCGATCCTCGACAAAATTTGCAAGTGGAGGGCCAGCTGTGTTTGGAAATCTGCTAGACCTGAAGGCTGAGATCTTCAATCATGAGCGGATGCGGCCGCACTGGTCGCAGGCGGGTGCCATCGTCTTTGTGACTGCCAGGACCCGCGACTCCATACCTGATAGTGTGCTGTTGAGGTGGGAGCGAGAGAAAATCGCTTGGATCGATGCATTGGAAAAGCGAATCGGAGTCACATTGTGTCATGAATTGTCCTTGAAAGACAGGCTATCAAGATTGGACGAACAACATCGATGGACGTTTCTCAAGCACTTCAACCGAGAACGAGAGATAGAATTAGATCGCTGCCAAGGTGCTTGTTGGTTAAGAAAGCCAGAATTGGCCAAGATCGTAGCAGACTGTCTCCTGCACTTTGATGGCACTAGGTATCACATGGGTGACTTCGTCATCATGCCGAATCACTTTCATGCGTTGGTTGTCTTTGGGCATCCGGACTCCATGGAAAAGCAGTTCGATTCTTGGCTTCATTGGTCGGCGACACAGATCAATAGGATAACAGGTATTCGTGGCCGATTTTGGCAACAAGAACCCTTTGATCATTTGGTACGCAGTGTCGAGCAATACCAATATTTGCGCAACTACATTGCGGACAACCCGAAGAAAGCTGGTCTCCGCGAGGGAGAATTCCACTATCGCCGTCTGGAAGACTGATCGTCGCTGATCGCTCCGTCGATCAGCCCCCTGCACCCCCGCATCGGCTACCATGCTCGTCTCTATCCACAATAGATCGCCAACGCACCCCGGGTAGGATCGGCGGAGCGATCCTCGACAATATTGGGATCAACCGAGCATGCTGTGTTTGGAAATCTATTGGTTTTCCAAGTGCTCTCGTGAGGGAAGACCATGATCGCCGTTGCGAACAAATGTCGCTGATCGCTCCGTCGATCAGCCCCTTGCGCCGCCCGAATCAGTTGCCATGCTCGTCTCCATCCACAATAGACCGCCAACTCACCCCGCGTAGGATCGGCGGAGCGATCCTCGACAATGGAGTCGATTACGATTTTGTGGCCTATACACCTACCGTCCAGGTGTCGCCGCTGTGAAACAGCTTGTGCAGATCGCCCTTGCCTCGTTGGGCAACGGCATCGTCGATCTGTCCTCGAACCGCTTCTTCGAAGGTGGCCGATGCCACGTCGCGGAACACTCCGATCGGCTCAGGGAATTGTGGATGCCGCATACGAGACAAGAGATAGACCAACGCCGAGTCGGCTTGCTCGTCATGGAACAGCAAGTCATCCTCTCGCACTTTGCCATCGCCGAGTTCTACGACTTCCATCGAAAATCCGTTGAGTCGGATCCCTTTGTCGCGGTTCTTGCCGAAGATCATCGGCTTGCCGTGCTCGAGCTCGATCGTTGCATCGTCGCGTGTCGCTTTGTCTTGCGCGTAGCTGAACGCTCCGTCGTTGAAGACGTTGCAGTTCTGATACACTTCAACAAAGCTCGTGCCTCGATGGGCAGCGGCTCGCTTCAGAACACTCGCAAGATGCTTGATGTTGCTGTCGACGGATCGAGCAATGAAGGTGGCTTCTGCTCCGATGGCGATGCTGATTGGGTTGAGAGGATGGTCCACGACTCCCATGGGTGTGCTCTTGGTGATCTGCCCCTCGACGCTTGTCGGCGAGTATTGGCCTTTGGTCAATCCATAGATGCGGTTGTTGAATAAAACGATGTTGAGATCGACATTGCGACGCAGCAGGTGAATGAAATGGTTGCCGCCGATACTGAGCGCATCGCCGTCGCCGGTGATTACCCACACACTCAAGTCCGGTCGCGATAACTTGAGTCCCGTTGCAACTGCCGGAGCGCGCCCGTGGATGGAGTGGACTCCATAGGTGTTTACGTAATAGGGAAAGCGGCTACTGCAACCGATCCCGGAAATGAAGACCGTTTGCTCCGGCGGAATGCCAATCTCTGGCAGAACCTTCTTCATCTGTGCGAGGATCGAGTAATCGCCGCATCCTGGGCACCAGCGTACATCCTGGTCACTGGCAAAGTCATCGGGCTTCAGTAGAGGTAAGGCCGTACTCATGATTCGATTCGAATGGATTGGAAGTGCTGGATTGAATGAATGGGGTTGGTGAGACTACTTGCCCGAGCGAACGGCACTCTCACGGGTTGGGCTTGTCGAGAGTTCAAAGATCTTTTCGACGAGTTCGGTGACGGTAAACGGCTTGCCCTTGATCTTGTTGAACCCAACAGCATCGACGAGATATCGGCTCCGGATCAACATCCGAAGTTGTCCCATGTTGAGTTCGGGGATGAGAACCTTTTCGTATCGCGACAGGATCTCACCCAGGTTGCTTGGGAACGGGTTGAGGTATCGAATGTGGGCATGCGCCACGCTCCGTCCGGCCTTTTGGGCCTGCTCGACAGCGGTCAAGCAAGCGCCGTACGTGCCCCCCCACGACAAGACCAACAGTTCTCCGCTCTGCGGACCATGAACTTGTTGAGGAGGTAGGAGCTTGGCTGCATTGGCTACTTTTTGAGCTCGGATGTGAACCATCTTCTGATGGTTTTCTGGATCGTAGCTGATGTTGCCGGTTCCATCCTCTTTTTCAATTCCTCCCACGCGGTGCATCAAGCCCGGAGTCCCGGGAATAGCCCATGGTCGGGCCAATAGCTCATTGCGCGCATAGGGCTTGAAGGGCGCGCTCGAGTGGGTGTCGGCCACCGGATGCTCGATCTTGATGGGCGGCAATTGGTTGACATCGGGAATCGGCCACGGCTCCGCACCGTTGGCAATGTAGCCGTCGGACAGGACTACGACAGGCAACATCAACCGGGTGGCTAGCATCCACGCTTCTTGAACGATCTCAAAGCAGTCTCCCGGGCTGCGGGCGGCCAGGACGGGCAACGGTGCTTCGCCGTTTCTGCCGAACATGACTTGAAGCAAATCAGCTTGCTCGGTTTTGGTCGGCAGGCCCGTGCTCGGACCACCCCGTTGGACGTCGATAATCAGCAATGGCAATTCGAGCATGACGGCCAAGCCCATGGCTTCCATCTTGAGGGCGATCCCAGGTCCGCTTGACGTGGTCACTCCCATCTGCCCTCCGTACGCTGCACCGATGGCGGAGCAGATCGCGGCGATTTCGTCTTCGGCTTGGAACGTGCATGCACCGAAGTTCTTGTAGCGGGCCAATTCGTGAAGGATATCGCTCGCCGGAGTGATCGGATAGGAAGCATAAAAGAGCTCCTTGCCGGATCGCTGAGCGGCCGCCAACAGCCCCCATGCCAGTGCCTGGTTGCCCATGATGTTCCGATACTTGCCCGGCGAAAGCTTCGCCGGAGCAACGTTGTACGAATTTCCGATGGCTTCGATGGTTTCGCCGTAAGCCCATCCGGCGCGCAAGGCTTTTTCATTGGCGTCGGCAATCACCGACTTGCCAGACCCGAATTTGCCGTGAATGAAGCGAAGGGTCGCATCCATATTGCGGCCATAGAGCCAATAGACCAACCCCATCGCGAAGAAGTTCTTGCAGCGGTCGGACTCCTTGGCACTGAGCCCCAGTTCGGCGACGGCATCTTTGGTGAGCCGCGTCATCGGTACCTTGATCAGTCGATAGTTTTCCATCGATGGATCTTCGAGCGGACTGGTCGCAAGCTTGGCCAACTTGAGGTCCTTGTCTTCGAAGCTGTCTTCGTTAACGATCAGCAAGCCACCTTTGACCAGATCCGCAAGATTGGTCACCAATGCGGCAGGGTTCATTGCTACCAGAGCATCCAGCGTATCGCCCGGGGTATGCACTTCGTGCGATGCGAATTGGACCTGGAATCCCGAGACTCCCGCTCGCGTTCCGCGCGGTGCTCGAATCTCGGCAGGGAAGTCGGGAAAGGTGGCGACGTCATTGCCGAGAAGAGCCGAAGTGTTGGTCAGCTGCTGCCCAAGGAGCTGCATCCCATCACCCGAGTCTCCCACCAATCGTACAGTAATGCCATTAACGTGCTGAACAGGCTTCTCGGTCGCCGAGAGGGCTTCGGTAGACATGATCGCTATGTAAAAAGAGTGGATCCGGGGTTTTGTAGCGAATGTATCGATTCGCGCGATGCAGTGGGATGAACTATTTTGGCAAAGCTCAGCGAGCTTGAGTATGGCAAATTTGCCCATTCTCCCCAAGTTCCCAGTCGCGGACCTCCGGGATAGAAAGCGAATCCCCCCATACCCGCAAGGTACCCCGGCTCGCATAACCGGGTACCTTTCCCGGGCCGTCGTGAGCCGCGGGCGCTAGCCGCGCTAGAGGAACGCACTATGCTCAGGGCGTCGTGAGCCGCAGGCCGTCGTGAGCCGCGGGCGCTAGCCGCGATAGAGGAACGCACCATGAAAAACCCAGCTGCCGCAATAGTTGAAATACAGTGAGCGACAGCGGTACCCGAATTTGCATCGCCCCGGAACGCAGCTAGCGCTTGCGGCTAAGGGGCCATTGCTTGCGTCAACCGACGCGTTTCATGACCGTATCCAGCGTCGGTTTGATGGCTGCCGCGCTGGCTTTGAGACCTTGCAATTCCCGCGGCCACAAGTCGATCTCGATCCGTTGCAATGCGCCGCCGCGTCCGACTACGGTCGGGACGCTGATCGAAACATCTCGGATTCCGTAACAGGCTCCGTCCTGCACCGTGCTAACCGGCATGACGCGTCGCTGGTCAAGTGCCACCGCATGAATGACGTCTCGAATCGCAATCCCCACCGCGAATCCGGCCCCGCCTTTCTTCGAAAGGCATTCCGCACCCGATCCCTTGGTGCGCGTAAAAATCTTCTCTGCCAATGTATGACTCCAACCTGGATACTTCTCGAGCGGCAACGAACCGACCGTAGCACTCGACCAGACCGGGATCATGCTGTCCCCATGCTCACCCAAGATCAACGCCCGCGTCTGCGTCGGTGCTGTGTTCAATGCCTCCGAGATCAATGAACAAAAGCGGATCGTATCCAACTGGGTTCCAAGACCAAGGACTTGGGAAACGGGAAGCCCGAGCTTGGCAGCCGCCACGCTCGTTAGGATGTCCACTGGATTGGAAACCACCAACACGATCGCGGACTTCTTGAGCCCCGCTTTCTGAACCTCGGTCAGAATACCACCGAACAAGTCGGTGTTCCGATTGATCAAATCCAATCGGGACTCGTCCGGCTTGCGTCGCAGTCCTGCGGTAATGCAAACCACATCCGAATCTGGAATGTGCTCGTACGAGCCCGACGTGAAACATTGGTCCGCGATGCTCGGAGCACCGTGCATCAGGTCGAGCGCATGTCCTGCCGCAAGATTGGCGTTCACATCCACCAGTGCGACTTCACGCACAACACCGCCGCACTGAAGCGCATACGCCGCGCACGAACCGACCAAACCACCGCCACCGATAATGCTAACTTTCATGGATTATTCCTCTCACTCCTGGTTGGATTATTTGCTTTGAAGCTCTCGCATGACTTGCGCGGTAATCAGCTTGACCAATTGCTCCATGTCACCTCCCGCAGGAGCCGACGGAGCCGCCTCGGTGGTTTGCTTCAAGACCGGAGGGCTTCCGTTACCACTCAACGAAGTGGTTTGCGTCTCTGCCTTGGCAGGCATGGCTGGAGGCGCCGGAAACGCGCGTCGCTGGACGCCCGACTGCTTCCACGAATCACGGAAGATATCGTTCGCGCAGATATCGCAGTTCTTGTACTCTTCCGTATTGCGAGGATCAGCCCATCCCCACTTTTGCTTCAACGTCAACAACTCGCGCTCTTGTTGTTCATCAAAGTAGCTGACATTGCCCAGCTGCCGCGCCAACATCAGGATGCGGCAATAGGCGTCCAAAATCTCCGTCCACCAATAAGCTTGCTCGACGTCCACGCCGAAGCTTACCGTCCCGTGATTGGCCAGGATGATCACATTTGTCTTGTCGACGAAGGGAAGAACGGTATCGGCAAAGGCTTGACCACCCGGGGTTTCATAACGTGTGATCGGTACGTCCCCCAAAAATACTTCGACTTCGGGAAGCACGCATTGTGGGATCGGTTCACGAGCCACTGCAAACGCCGTCGCATGCGGCGGATGGCAATGCACGACACTCTTGATGTCCGGACGTTGCTTGTAAATCTCCAAATGCAACAGCGCTTCGCTCGATCGCTTTTTGATCCCAGCAATCTGCTTGCCCGTCATATCGATCGTGCAGATATCTTCGGTCTTCAAGAACCCCTTGCTGTGCATGGTGGGGGTACACAACACTTCGTTCTCTCCGATGCGAACGGTGATGTTCCCGTCATTGGCGGCAGCGAAGCCTTTGTTGTAGAGACGCCGGCCAATTTCGCAGATGTCCTGTTTGATTTTGTGCGCGTTCATGGTTTCCTCAAAGGGTGTTTACGGATTCGATCCGTTATCGAGTAGTTCTGGATGGATATGGAGTTCGTCAATAATCGCGGAGTTGTAAGCATCGACTGGCTTCAAATGAGGCCGAAACGGCTGTGCCGCCTCAGCGCCATCGCTGACGGCAATGATGGAACCAACCGCTGCACCGAAGTCATCCCAGACGACCACGGAGTCGACTTCAGCCGGGTGATGGCCGATTAAGGATTCTCCGATCGGTTCGGTCAGCTTCAGCGTCCCACCCAACATCGTTGGATGAGCTCGATTCAGCGTGACGGTGCCAATGACCCGATACAGTTGCATGTTATGGGGACTCCTCAGGACTGGGATCGGAGATGATCGAGAAACCGACGCGCGACATTGGCCGCACCCGCAACACTCCACCGTGTCGCAGGAATGATCAACAAGTTGACAGGGACTTCGCGAAAAATCTCATTCAGTTCGCTCCATTGCGAGACCACCGCAGGACGCAACATCTCGTCGCGGGCCGATTGCCACAACGCGGAATAAGGGGACTGGACAATCGCGATCCCCGACCGATGGCCAGCTCGCAACGCAGATGCAATGGCACGAATCGCGGAGGCATCGTCCGGCGAACGTTCGCTGATGTGTGACTGTTTGGGACACAATTGACGAGCAAGCCCCGGAAGCCAGTCGACGGTACCTGCAATAAACAATCGAGTTGGTGTGGTAGCGGTACGGCGCAAGCCGTCCGGTGTGGTAGCGGTACGGCGCAAGCCGTCCGGTGTCGCGATGGAGTTGTCGTCTGATGTCGCGTTAAGCGTGGTGGCGTTTCGGGCCGCGTCACCGGAGGGCTCGCGCCCTACCGCTAACATTGAACCGATGGGCTGCCGCCCTTCCGCGTTCGCCCCAATCCAAGCGGTACGGCGCAAGCCGTCCGGTCTCGTAAGTGTGGTGGCGATCGAAACGGCCTCACCGGAGGGCTCGCGCCCTTCCGCTAGCATGGAGGAGTGGCGTTCCAGAACGATGGAGCGTTCGCGGCACCAGTCGCGTGCGGCTGGGGTCACGATGGCTCGTTGAGGGATGTGGACAACCTTGGTCGTTGTGGGTACGGCTCGGAGCGCATCCAAACTGATGACCGCATCGTGCAATGTCCACGACGTCGTGTGCGGCCCTGCAGTGACGATCGCCGTTGGGACGGATCCCTGCTCCGACATCATCCGAGACAGCACTTCGCGAACAATGGTTTCGATCTCCGACGAGGACATCATCCGTTGATCGCCTCCTCATCCGGCTCGACAGGATCGATCAATCCCAAGACGGTCCAACGGATCGGACTGTTCTCAAGCCCAAACAATTCGCGCACCGCAGCTCCATCGCTGGTAATCATGACCTTGTCACCCACGCCGGCACCGAGATGGTCGACTGCGAGAATGGGAGCGCCATCGCGGCCATGACCATCCGCCAAAAGGGGTTGGCAGACCAACAGCTTGTGATTGTTCAAGCTGCGGTGCTTCACCGTCGAGATCGCGCTTCCGAGGACAAGGGCTTTTTGCATGGATCAGAATCAATCGCGTTAGCGTCCCAAAATGAAAAGATCATCGATCAACGAGCAACGACGCTCCCGCGTGAATGTCAGTGGAGTCGTGACCCCTTCGCCGGTCGGACCTGCGATCGAGAAGGAGAGATATCCTTCACCACCCAAGCCCAACGATGCCATGCAAGGACCATTCTTCACGAACAAGGTCGTATCCATCGCTCGTGCCATGAGGGTCATGTTGCGCACATTCCGTGAATGGATCATGCTGGTGTGCCGATAGCCATGCTCTGCTTGCTGAGCCGCTTCGACAGCCGCTTCAAAGCTGGGGCAACGCACAAAAGGAACGAATGGCATCATCTGTTCGGTCTGAACAAATGGATGCTCCGAAGTGGTCTCGCCGAATACGAGTTCGACACGAGGATCAATCTTGCGTCCGGCAGCTTCGGCCAGTTTCCAAGCGTCCTGTCCGAGCAGTTCTTTTCGAGGAGCCCAATGGGCATCAGCACCTTCGCCGACTTGTTGCAGTGCAGCCTGGGTCAAGCGATCGACTTCCGGGGCATTCAATCGAACGGCGCCAGCTCGCTCCATGGCGGACATCATGGCATCGAAGACACTGTTGACCACGAAGACCTCTTTTTCTGCGATGCAAAGTAGGTTGTTGTCGTAGGCTGCCCCCTGAATGATGCAGCGAGCAGCGAGATCGAGGTCGGCGGTCTCGTCGACCACAACCGGTGGATTGCCCGGACCGGCCACGACGGCGCGCTTGCCACTATTCAATGCGGCTCGAGCAACGGCTGGGCCTCCGGTGACGCAAATCAAGGCGATGCGCCGATGCTTGAACAATTGTTGGGCGGTTTCCAAGGTCGGTTCGCAGATCAAGCAGATCAGATTGTCGATCCCGATCTCAGCTCGGATGGCTTCATTGAATCGTCGAACTCCTTCCGCAGCAACTTTCTTGCCGCTTGGATGAGGATTGACGACCAACGTGTTCCCACCCGCGATCATGCTGACCGCGTTCCCAGTAATGGTTGGCAACGAGTGAGTCACCGGAGTGATGGCGCCGATCACGCCGAACGGTGCGTGTTCAATGACGGCCAGTCCGCGGTCGCCGCTGTAGCATTCGGTCTTCAGGAACTCAACTCCGGGGGTGCGTTCCCCAAGCGTTTTGAGTTTCTCAATTTTGTGTTGCAATCGCCCGATGCGTGTTTCCTCCATCTCCATCGTCCCCAGCTCCACACACTGGCTAATGGAGATGCGCCGGATGATGTCGATGGCTTTCTTGCGATCTTCGATGGGGCGACGTTGCATCTCTTCGAAGGCATGCCGTGCGGCGGAAACGGCCGCATCGACATCATCGAACAAACCCAACTGGCCTCGCGGCCCACTGGCACTGCCATGGGCGGAAGTCGAAGGTTGGCTGGTCGAGGTGCGTACCTGTTGGATCACCTGCTCGACTACGGATCGGATCAAGGATTCGTTGATTTGCATGGGATGTTATTGACGTTTGTAGACGTTGTTCTTTTCGATGCTGACGGTATCTACGATGCCGATGATGACGCAGTCGATCGGCAGCTTTCCCGTTTCGGGAGTGAAGCGTGCGCTACTCCCTTGCGTGATCAAGACCATATCCCCAACGCCGGCTCCGAGCGCGTCGACGGCGATAAAGGTTCGGCCGGTCGTCACGAGGGACGTTCGGTCTTTCGGTTCCAGTCGATACGGCTCGACGATCAGTAGTTTTTGCCCGGTCATCGATTCGACCTTTTGGGTCGAGACCACCGAACCGGTCACTTTTGCGACAAACATGGAATTCTTTCGTTGCCTAAGAGGACTTTCGAATCGCTTCGACCGTTTGTCGCGCGACAATCAATTCTTCGTTGGTGGGAACGATCCAGATCTGGATCTTGCCCTTGGTTGCATCGTCGATACGCCGCTCCTTGTCACCGCTCCGGTTCTTATCATCACAAATCGCGATGCCCAAGTCCGACAGTCCGCTGCAGGTAGCGTTTCGAACCGATACCGAGTTTTCACCGATGCCTCCGGTGAAGACGATGGCGTCTGCTCCGCCCAGCGCGACCAGCATCGCTCCGAGTTGTCGACGCAGTTCCGCCACGAAGACATCGAGGGCGAGTCGAGCTTTGGCATGACCTTGGCCGGCCGCTTGCTCGAGATCTCGCACATCGCCCGACAGACCGCCAGACAGGCCGAGCAGGCCTCCTTGGGTCGCGAGCATCTTCAGCATCTCTTGCAGCGATAGACCGGTCGATTCCATCATCAAGGGGAGTGCATACGGGTCGAGGTCTCCGACGCGATTGTTGTGAGGCAATCCCGTTTGAGGGCTCATCCCCAAGGAACAGGCCAGACTCTTCCCGCCGCGCATCGCGCAAAGAGAGGAGCTTCCTCCGAGGTGCATCGAGATGACTCGCGCATCGGAGTTTCCGAGCAACTGCTCCATCCTCCAACCGATGAAACGATGGGATGCGCCATGAAATCCCCATTTGCGAATCGGCAGTTGTTCTGCCAACGCGTCGGGAATGGCATAGCGTTTCCATGCCTCGGGAATCGTTTGGTGAAAGTCGGTTTCGAACGCGGCGACCAACGGGATCTTGGATGCCGTGTTGGCCAGCTGTCTCATCGCCGCCATGTATGGGGGATTATGAGCTGGGGCAACCGAGTTCATTTCGTCCATGGCTTGGAGCACCGATTCATCGATGATTTGAACACCGCTGATCCGGCCACCGTGGACCGCCTTGAACCCGATGGCTGCGATCTCCGACGCATCGCGCAAACAACCGCTCTTGGGATCGGTCAATTGCTGGATGCATGCATCGACTGCCACGCCATGGTTCGGGACCGGTTGTTCCATCTCCGATCGCGCATCGCCGATCTCGACGAAGCAACGACTGGTGGGGGACCCGATCCGCTCCACGCCTCCGCGAGCCAGTTGCCGTTCGTCGCTCATGTCGAAGAGACGGTACTTGAAACTGGTCGAACCCAAATTCGCAACGAGAACTTTCACGTGTCGATCCTTGACTGCTCGATTATTTGAGGAACGCGGAGGTCAATCCTTCGGAAGGGCGAGGGATGATGTGGCTGCTGACGAGTTCGCCAACTTGCGCGGCGGCTGCAGCACCGGCTTCGACGGCGGCTCGAACGCTGCCAACGTCACCGCTGACAATGGTGGTTACGTAAGCGCCGCCGATATCGACTCGCTTCACGATTTCGACACTTGCGGCCTTGGCCATAGCGTCGGTGGCTTCGATCAAGGCCAAGAGGCCTTTGGTTTCAATCAATCCGATTGCGTTTTGCATAGTGAGAATTCTCTAGGAGAGTTACTTGTTTGTTTTGGAAATGGGGATGACTCAGCCGAAGTACTATTCAGCCGAAGTGCTATTCAGCGGAAGAGCTGGGGGCCGAGACCTTGAGGACCTTGGACAGGTCTTCGTGGGGTCGCGCGATGACTTGAACGCTCAGCACTTGGCCAACGCGTCCGGCGGCTGCAGCACCGGCATCGGTTGCGGCTTTGACCGCAGCCACGTCGCCACTGACGAACGCCGAGACCAAGCCGCTGCCGACCTTGTCCCATCCAAGAAACTTGACATTCGCCGCCTTCATCATCGCGTCGACTGCCTCAACCAAGGCGATGAAGCCTTTGGTCTCGATCATGCCGAGAGCCTCATTGTTTTTTGCCATAAGATGCAAACTCCAAAGTGAGAGAAACAAAAGTGAGAAAAACAAACAGGGTGTACGGTTGCGCGATTGGAAACGTGCTTTAGTGCGCATGGCACTGGCACGGCTCCTGTCGCTTCAGTTCAATCGTGGTCGCATGGTCCAGGTCGCACGCGTTTCCTTCATCGGTATCGATGTGGACTTCGAGTTTCGAATTCGGATCTTCCCGGACCAAGACATCGTCAAAGGTGACCGAGCACTGCGGGCTCTTGACGACTAGGGACATGAAGTCCCCGTTCTTGACCCCGTAGTAAGCACAGTCGCGCGGGTTGATGTGCACGTGTCGAGCCGCGCGAATCACACCTTCTTTCAATTCCACAGCACCTGCAGGTCCGACAAGAACACAGCCTGGCGTTCCCTTGATATCACCACTGTGGCGAACGGGTGCGTCGATACCAAGCGAAATGGTGTCGGTGAACGCGAGTTCGACTTGGCTCGCTTTGCGCGTGGGGCCGAGGACTCGCACATTGGGCAGCATGCGTCGGCGAGGGCCGACGATCATGACTGTTTCGGCGGCGGCAAAGAATCCGTCTTGGTACAGATCTTTTTCCGGAGTCAGCTTCTTACCTGGGCCGAAGAGTTTTTCGACATGCTCATCGGTCAAGTGGATATGCCGCGCGGAGATACTGACAACGAGCTTGGGGGTGTAGATCCCTTCGGAGGTCTGGCCACCCATGGCTTTGGCGATGGCAGCCCGGACCATAGCCTCGATGTGTTGGGGATCGATTTGGGATAAGGTAGAGCTCATGATGCTTGACGTTCTTGAGGGTCGGGTTCGCTGGCAAGAATGAGTTGGGTTTGATGGTGCTGCGCGTGGTCGCGCCATTCGCTGTTGAGTCCGTTGTCGACAACGAGTGTGTCGATTTCGTTCCATTCGCACATGCGGGCCAAGCTCGAGCGTCCGAACTTGGTGCTATCGGCCACGATGATCGTTCGATCGGCGGCTCGCATCATGCATCGTTCGGTTTCGACGAGGAGCATGTTGCTATTGAAGAAGCCTTTGGCGTTCACCCCTGCGACGCTCAGGAACGCTTTCTGGACGTTGATCGACTGCAGCATATGGTCGGTGTAGGGACCGTGCGTGACACCGGTTCGATGATGGATCGCGCCGCCGAGCAGGACCAGGTCGACGGCATCTTGGGTCGAGAAGAGGTTGGCCACGGGGAGGGAGTTCGTCACGATCTGCAGAGGGCGGCCGACCAGTTGACGAGCTAGTTCGTAGGTCGTGCTCCCTCCGTCGAGGAGGAGGGTGTCATGATCCTCGACGAGGGTTGCGGCAGCGACCGCGATGCGTCGTTTCTTGTCCCAGGTCTCATCGTCCCCGGCGCGTTGGCTTTGGAATTGCCGAACAGTGGAGCTGGGACCGGTGAAAAACACGCCGCCGTGGGTTCGTTTGGCTTCGCCCGCTTCCTCGAGGGATTCCAGATCGCGCCGGATGGTCGATTCGCTGACATCCATGGCCGCTCGGAGGTCTGGAACGGAAACGAAGCCATGTTGGCGAATCAATTCGCGCAACTTGGCACGTCGTGCCGAGGAACCTTGGAGATGACTGGAGGGAATCATCCGGAATATGAAAAGTTTCGGTCAGTAAGGAAAGGAACCCACCACGGTTGGTGGGCCAACTGTCATCGCTCTCGATCCCCGTAGCCATGGCCACTAGGCCGTGGA
>JALOQW010000161.1 GCA_025459275.1 Pirellula sp. | reverse complement strand
GGTCCGTAACCCGATTCGCCACGACGAACGCTCGAAAGGGATTCGACATGTTTGGCAACGCATTCCGAAACCGTCTCCGATTGCGTGACTCGATCCTGCAGAAACCCGCTCCCTGGGTTGGAAGTTTTCACGAGAACGAACAGGCCTGAGTGACTGGCATCGCAACGTTGCACAAAGGGTTCGAGCGTATCGGCACCGAGAAAAGGGTTGACGGTTAACGCGTCGGCTCCAAAGGGGCTGTATTGCGGCGAACCAACAGGTCCAGAACCGAGAAACGCATTCGCGTAGGCCGTTGCGGTCGTTCCGATATCGCCTCGTTTGGCATCCATCACCACCAACAAACCTCGTTGGGTCGCTTCACGGACGACCCGTTCAAGAACTCGCACACCTTCGGGACCAAGTTCTTCGAAAAATGCAGCTTGGGGTTTGACAATGGGAACCCATTCGCAGACGGCATCGAGTATGTCGATACAAAACCGCTCGTATGCGAGAGCCGATCGAGTTAGGTCCGAAGGAGTGGCTGGTTGGAGGGACGGGGGGAGGGACTCGATGCGCGGATCGAGTCCGACGCAAACAGGATTCTTCTTCTGCAGCACAGCTTGCGCGAGTCTCTCGCCAAAGGAATGGGCGGGGAGCATAGAACGCGATTACTTTCCTTTGGGAGGAGGCAGGAACTGCAGAACTCGTTCGGGCACTGGATCCGTCAAGTGCTTCGGAGGTTCCTTAGCGCCGTCCGCTTCAGCATCCTTGATGTCGCGACCGTACGGAGGTTCATCGGTTAGGGTCAAAACCAAACGGATTGGAGTATTTCGTTTGGGAATTCTGTCCGTGAACGCATCGAATACAAGGCCAGTGTTGTCTGCGTCGCTCTTTACCGCAACATCCAACGTGGAGGTCATGAAGTTTTTCCATCTTGGTCGTGCCATAGTGCAAAGACGCGGATGGTTGTGCCCGACGCCGGCGTGAACTTGGGCTCAAAAGCAACCGGTTTTCCAGGGACGGCACCGACGGCGAGCAATGCGGCATGCACGAACTGAGCCTTGGCGAATACAGCGACGATCGATTCATGCTCTTTCGTATCCGTTGGGCAAGCAAACATCTCCAGGGGAGCATTGCGTTGGCAGATGTAGCCGTCGACGATAACCGCTTGTTCATCGCGATGGATCCAGACCCTTCCCTCGGGAAGCATCCGCTTGGTTTCCGGCGGATCCTGGAACAACTTCTCAACTTGTTCTTTGATGGCCGAGGGGGGGAGCCAAGCGTCGTCTTGTGCAAAGCTTGTCGACAGATACCCGCCGAACATCAAAATCCAAACAACAACGCAAGCAATTGCGTCGAGACGAAATCGTAACGAAGAGCGAAAGGTCATGGTAGAAGCCAAAAAGAGGGACAACTTTCAGTCAGAACATCCTTGCATCTTGAAAACCAGCAACAACAATTGGCGTTGCTCGCGCGAGGCCCATTGATGGCAAGAGCCATTGATGGCAAGAGGTTGTCTGGCCGGACTCGAGTCGCAAGTATCCTATCACTTTTCTCACTCGTGGACGAGAGACCTATGGACTGGGTAAAGCCCAAGCATCGTGCCCGCCGGTTGAAATCGACGGAAAGTGTTGACACCGGATCCGATGCAGAACGAAGATCGGCATCCCACTGGCTAGAGCAGTTATGCGAAGAGAATGTCGCACTCTTGCAGTCGTCATTGCCCGTGGCGGTGTCGCAGAGTAAACGAAAAAACCGCGACCATGCTGTCGACCGCTATCTGAACTCCATGCTTTGGGGGACAGGGGACTGGGAAGTCGAGAAGCCGAGCCATCGGGAGTTCTTGCACGATCTCGTTGAGGCGTTCGGTGGTGCTGCCGATGGTTCTCATGCCGCCAAGATCGGCAAGTGGATCACGCAGCAACTCCCGAAATCGAATTATGATCCGTATGTGGCTCTGACCTGCGCGGGCTGGCTGCATGCTTTACCCCATGTGGGCCGCGATATCCCACCGGCTCTTTGGTTGGATGTTCTTCAGTCGACTTTGACCCAAGTCGATCGCGCTTGGGAAACTGGGCATCAGGATGGTTTGTTTCCGTGGATCATCTGGGCTTGCGAGATCCCTTTGGCGCTTGCCAAGCAACTCTCACACTTGGGAGGGAAAGACCGCATCGTCAGTGATACCTTGAACCGCATTGCACTCGTATTGGAACAAACAGCAGACGATCCCCAAACTCTGTTGTCATTCGGCGCTCAAGATCTTCGAGCGGTGGTTGCCAGCCTCATTCGGAGCCGATGGTCAGCTACAGGTGTGGGGGCTCGCAAGTGGTATCCTCCCCAACGCAAAGCATTGTCGAAACTCGCGATGCTCATGCTCCATTTGACAGATGGTCACGGACGATCGCTTCTTACCGAAGCAGAGACCACGCGTCACGATCCTGAGCTCTGGACATCCATGTTGGAGTTGTGTTCTGCGAGCAACAAGCTGCGTCTTGCGTGCGCTGCTTCCCTACCTAACGACGTGGGTCGCGCGATGGGCATGAAGCCAGCCAGGATCCGTAAGGACAAATCCAACGATGCGAGCTTACCACCGCTCAGTGTGTATTGGGAATCCAATCGTATTGCCACCATGCGTCGATCGTGGCGGGACGCCGGTTATCGTATCGCCGTAGATTTTTCGAGTGACGTTATCTGGTTGGATATCACAGCGGCGAATGGTCAACGTCTATTCAGTGGCGATTGGGATGTGGAGCTCTTCCGCAATGGCACGTCCGTCGAAGTCGATGTTGCTTGGGAAGAGGTCTGTTGGTTTACGGACGATGATGTCGACTACCTGGAGTTGGAATGCGATTTAGAGGATCGCTGCAAACTCCAGCGCCAAGTCATGTTGATGCGCGAAGAAGGGATGGTCTTCATGGCCGACGCCGTGCTCTCCAACTCAGACGCTCGCTGGGACGTGCGTACGCATTGGACATTGGCGGCCGACATCGAGTACCTGCCGGAAGCGAAAACCAACGATGGGGTTTTGATTGCCAAGAATGCGCAGTCGGAGGACCCAAGCCGAACTGCCGTGACGAAACGACAGGCTCTACTCTTACCAATTGGGATGCCCGAGTGGCGGCGAGGAACACGAGATGCAGCGCTGCAAAGCGATGGCCAGCGATTGACCTTGCGCAGTTTCGGGAAACAAAAGCGGATGTACAACCCTCTGTTGGTAGCGATGCGAGGCCTTGATAGAGACCCGCCGCGCACGTGGCGACGTCTGACGATTGCCCAGGATCTTGTAGTGACACCCCCGGAGATAGCTCAAGCATACCGAGCCCAGGTTGGAAAAGACCAATGGGTCTTTTACCGATCCCTTGGCCAATGCAAACGTAGGACTCTCATGGGCATGCATTTGAATACTGAGTTTTATGCAGCCAGATTCTCGAGCGGCGACGGATCGTACGAAGCGCTTGTCGAGGTCAACGCCGAGTGAAGACCAACGCCGAGTGACAAATCATGTGCGGACGTTTCACGCTGAAGACTGCCGTCATTGATTGGTTGATGAGCCTGTTTCCTCAGTACCAAGATCGATTGGAGTCTCTCGCTCGAAACCTGACACAGGCTTATCCGTTGCTGGCGAGGCCGCGATACAACATCAGTCCAACACAGCCGATTTGGGTCGTTACGCAGTTCAAGAACTTTTTCAGCCCGCCACCGATGGAAACTCTTCCCGGAGATGGGCCCATTCGAAGCATGCGATGGGGGTTGGTTCCATCCTGGGCTGATTCTACGAATGTGGCGTACTCCATGATCAATGCGCGATCGGAGACGTTGCATGAAAAGCCAAGTTTCAAGAACCTGATCCGAGGGCATCGCTGCATCATCATCGCCGATGGTTACTACGAGTGGCTCAAGCCCAGCGAGTCGCAAGCATCGCAAGAGTCCCAATCTGCAAAAAGCCCAAAACAGCCGTATTGGATCCATCGCCCAGGCGATCAACCCTTTGCCATGGCGGGATTATGGACAGAGAACAAACGGGTGAATCGGGATGAAGTGCTACAAAGCGCAACCGTTATTACCACGGAAGCCAATGACGACACACGCCATGTCCACGACCGTATGCCTGTGATCTTGCAAGATGCACCAGCGGTCCAGCAGTGGCTACAATGGGATGAAGAGATGGATGAGATTCTTCCATTGCTGGCCCCTTCGCGAACTGGCTACTTCATCACTCGCGCGGTTTCCACGCAAGTCAATAGTCCGCGTCATGAAGGATCACAGTTGATTGAGCCGGTGGATGACCAGCCAAAGTGAAAACCAGGCAATATAGGTAAGGGCTGGAAGCTAGGCAGCTCGCTTCATGGCTCGATAGGCGACCAGGACTTCGAACATATCCTCGGTGATCGAGATCGGGTCGTCGCAGAAGTCATTGATCCAAATGGGACGTCGTCCGGCATTGCCTGCCAGAGCGTCGATGACGTCCTTGACACGCACCGTAACCATTTTGGGGCGATGCACCGCATAGGAGTCTGCATCGGACACAATGGTGACTTCGTGCGAATTCCGCGTTTCCGTCCATTGGCTCTCGGGCTGCTCCTCGACGTACGAGGCCTCAATTCCAAAGACGCGAAGATGGGGAGTCGTCATTTGCTTGCTTTGAATAGGGGGAGGTCAGGGAAACCGCGGACGGAATGACCGCAGCGCATTCGCGGAACTGAGAGCTTGGATCGACTGGGGCGACTTTAAGGCTTGAGACATTTTTCCTAAATTCGTAACGATCTTGCTCTGTTCCGCCTCAATGCCTTCGGAATGCTTGACAACCCTTAGCAACTCCCCTAGATTCCCAAGCTTGTATATTGGTACGCGTTGCCAACTTTCCTTGATTTCGCAGGAACATTGACCTCTCTTCTTTACTGCAGGAACTGGTCGACCGAAATCGGTCCATTCCAATGAGCTTACGCAATTTCTCATGAAATCCCTACCAGCGATCGCGCGTTATATGCGCCTTCCCGAGGAACAGCTTCGGTATCCTATCGAACTGATCCAGCAAGGTTACGAACCGAACTACTTGGCGATGTACCGCCCCGATGAACTCGGAGGTATCGACGTGGAGACTCTCGCGCGGCTCAAGCGCGCGGTGGAGTACGAGACGTCGCTTGCGGCGCACAAGGAGAAAGTCCTGCAGACGCTCCAACGCGACAATCAAGGCTCGGAGGCCGCGGCTAGCGTGATCGAAGAGTGCACGTCGGTCTCGCAAGTTGACGCGATCGTGCGTTCGCTCCGTAATAAGAAGAATGCGAAATCTCATTGCGAAGCTCACCCGTACGTGGAAGCGTTGGGGCAAGCGATCTTGATGGCTCAAGGCGAAATGCCGTCGGATTTGAATGCATGGGTGGTTACTCATACGGGGGTTCCAGCGGAACAAGCGGAGGAGGCACTACTGCAGACCAAGCGATGGCTTCAATTGCTGCTCGCGGAAGACCCCAAGTTGCTTCTGCACTTGCAACGTGCTGTCCTCAAGAACGCGGTGGTAAGCTTGACCATTCTTCCTGAGCCGGCGAAAGGGGAAGAGACGGACAACGAAAACGTTGTCGAAGAAGCATCCGCAACTGCGACCATGGAAACCGAGCCTTTGCCTGCCGTAGAACCGGCCCCAAGCGAGGAACTCAACACGGCGGACAGCACTAACGTGATCGAGGAACCGCCGTCGGAACCCAACGCCGCTCCGGAGACTCCTCCCGAAACTCCCGTCGCTGTCGCGCCTCTCATCGAGCAATTCCACCAAGGCCGCAAGCAGAATAAAGCCCTTCGAACGAAGAGCCTCTCGGAAAAACAGCTTTCACCGCGACAGAGGCGTCGACGATGGCTGCGACACATTCTCGAATCGTATTCCAAGCTTAAGAAACCACTTCGAAATCTGACCCCTTATCAGATCCTGGTGGTCGCTCGCGGTATCCGATCTCGCATTATCGACCTGAATTTCCAACAGGACATGCGCAGTCTGATCCAGGCATGCCGAGAGTCCTTGTGCCCGGGACGCCACCCCATGCATAGCATGTTGATGGAGGTCGCGGAAACAGGGTTGAAGGAGCTGATCCTTCCCAAGCTGCATCAAGATGTAATCGCCATTCTCGAAGAGGATGCCCATCAGGAGTTGATGGAAGCGTCGGTACTGCACCTTCAGAACAACCTTCTGCAACGACCGGTTCGTGGGCATCGCATTCTGTTGATTGATGCTGTTGGGATCAAAACAGCAGCCGTCGCCATCGTGGATGCCAATGGAGATGTCGTCGCGACAGCAGAACTGCCATGCAACAGTAGCAAGCCCGATGTGGTTTCGCAGAACATGAGCATGCTAGGGCAACTGGTGCACCAACATCGAGTGACGTTGATCGGCCTTTCCAATGGACCGGCACGCCGTTATCTGTTGCCAGCCGTTGTGGAGTTGCTCAAGCAGTCCACCGAAGGCTCATTGATGTGGACGATGGTCGATCGCTCGGGTTGCGATGCCTATACTCAATCGAGAACCTCCTTGGTCGAGTTGCCTCGCATCGCGCGTCGGCATAGAGCAGCCGTATGGCTTGCGTGGCGATTGCAAGATCCTTTGCGCCAAATTTTGAAGGTGGATCCTGCTCGACTTCGATTGGGCTCTTACCAACGCGAACTCCCGCAAGCAGACTTGGAACATGCGCTCCAAGAGTCGGTGTCCGCGACGATCACCAAAGCAGGCGTCGACGCACTCTCTGTCGATGCGGATGTGCTCAAGCGTATCCCAGGCATGACCGACGAAGCGGCCGAGCGCGTCGTGGAAGAACGACAACAAGGCAAGATCACCAACCGCGAATCATTGATGCAATGCCTGCGTGAGGTTCTGTCTGAGATGCAAGCCCGACAGGCTATTGGTTTCTTGCGCGTGTTCGGGAGTGACAATCCGTTGGATGGAACCACCATCCATCCGGATGATTATCGATTGGCACAGCGCCTGATCGCTCACGCCAATTTCGCCCTACCGCCTACGGAACCCGAAGGTTGGCATAAACCTGACTACGAAAAACTGGCCGCTGCCAAAGCAGCCGTCGCCGGCATGTCCGTCGAAGCGACACTCGCCGACGACCCTGCCCCTGTCATCATCGAACCCAAAGTCGAAATCAATCCCGACTTCGGCAAGATCACCCCCGACACCGAAGTCTCCGCTGTCAATGAAGTCAACGCTGTCAACGAGGTCAATGACGCCCCCGTTGTCAGTGACGCCCCGATTGTCGATGAGGTCCCCGTCTCCGACACCACAACCCCCGACAATACAACCCCCGACACATCCGACTCCCAACCCGCGCAAATTGTCATGCCGGAGGTCCCCGTCGCACCTATGCCTCGGCCCACGTTGAGTGTCGATGCAGAAAAACTTGCACGCAGCTGGCAAGTGGGGCGAGCCAAACTCATGTCGGTCGCAGCCTGTCTGCAGTATCCGTTCGCCGACATTCGTGATTTCCGATTCCCGGTACCGCTCCAAAGCAAGGTGCCGAATATGGAGAACCTCCCCGCCGGGACCATGCTGTCGGCGCTCGTCGTGGGCGTAGCGGACTTCGGTGTGTTCGTCGAACTGGGGCCAGATTGCTCCGGCTTGGTTCACATCAGCCGGCTCGCGAGCGACTACGTGGAAGATCCCCACATGTTTGTTCAAATCGGTGATGTGATTCCCGTCTGGGTCGTCAATGTCGATGACAAGCGAAAACGGGTCTCGGTCACTGCGATTCCTCCGGGCACGGAAGAACGTAAACGGGATGGCCAAGGCGCACGCGCCGAACCCTCTGAAAACCGACAGACTTCAACTCGCCCGCCCCGAAGCGGAGGCGAAGGCCACCGAGGCGGCCAAGGGGCTCCTGCCGAGGCCCGAGGGCGTCGAGACAGCGGCCGGCCTACTGGAGGTCAGCCAGCTCGCAGCGGATCACAAGGAGGCCAAGGTGGACGTGGTGGCGGCCGCTCCGACGGAGGACGTGGCGGATTCGGCGGAAAAGGACGAGGGAATCGAGACCGCCAGCAATCGGATTCTGGTTCCGCCGATACCGCACCTCGACGGCCAGTTCGGATCGACAAACCGCAACCCCAAAAGCCGATCACCGAAGCCATGCAACAAGGGAAGGAGCCACTCCGCTCTTTCTCGGATCTCATGCAGTTCATGAAGCAGAGCAAGCCGGAACCCACGACCGCAACCGATCCGGTTTCGAGCAACAGTTCGGCTGACTCTACGGCAAAGCCCGCTTCGGAACCATCACCCGTCGAAGCAGTGCACGATTCGGATCGTGAAGCCCCATCCCGTGGCGAACACCATCCCCACTCGACCGAGTCACGACCCACGGATTCACAGTCTACCGATGCGATGGCAGCTGACTCCGTGGCCACCGACGCTAACACGACCGCGTGACGCGAAGGCTCCGAGTCTTTCCATGTCAGAATTCGAAGATCGTTTGAAGAAAGCGGTAGCACGCGGCGCAAGTCGCGCTGAGTCATTGCAGTCCGCAGAAGAACGCAAACGCCAAGAAGCTGAAGAGCTGAAGCGGCTCCACACAAAGTTTCGCTTGGAGTTGTCCGATCATATCGAGCAAGTTATTCGAAGATTGATCGATATGTTTCCAGGCTTCCGACATCAATCGGTGTTTGGCGATGCAGGTTGGGGAAGCGCATGCGTTCGCGATGACTTGGTCATCGAAAAAGGAAATCGCTCCAACAAATACAGCCGATTCGAGATCGTCGTTCGACCTGTAAACGAGTTCAATGTCCTCGATTTGCAAGCCAAAGGAACCATCGCCGACAGGGAACTCATGTCCCGCTCTCTTTATCAACCGATCGCGCAAGTGGACATGACGCGCTTTCGACAAGCAGTCGACGATTGGGCCGTTGCGTATGCTGAGTTGTACGCCATGAAGCGAGCGTGATCCAACACGGAGAAAGTGGCCCCCGCCATGTTAGGCCGGATCGTCGATACGAAGACATCAGACCAAATCCAACTCCACGGCTTTTTCGTTACCCCTGCAACATCGAGCAATCGGATATGGATCATCGTTCACGGTGTGAACGGGAACTTCTATTCGTCCACACTGTTGATGCAACTCGCCCAAACCGCGATCGAGGCGGGGAACGCTGCTCTCTTGATCAATACGCGCGGGCATGATCTGGCGAGCTTTGGATCGACCGAAACCCCTGCCAGGCTCGGTTCGATGTACGAGATCATCGAAGACGCCATGCTGGATCTTCGAGCGTGGATCGGTTGGTGCCAACGCGAAGGGTTCGAACAGATCGGTCTCATGGCCCATTCGCTCGGCGCGGTGAAGTGCGCATTCGCGCTGGCTCACCAGGATCTCCGCGATGAATGGAAGGCTGTCGACCGATTCCTGGCCTTGTCTCCTCCCAGGCTCAATACAGAGTTGCTCCTTCGGGATCCTGCAAAGTGCGAAGTGTTTCGCCAACACTTGAATGAAGCTCAAGCGTTTTGCCGTGAAGGCAAAGACAACCATGTCATGCGGGTCCGTTTTCCACTGCCGAACTGGGTCTCGGCCCGCACGTTCGCTGATAAGTATGGAAGTGGAGACAAGTACGATTATTTGACATGGGTTCCCAAGATCTCGGCGCGAACCCTGTGGATGTTCGGCGAACACGAGGTTCGACTAGGCTCCGCCAATTTTCTGGACGCCGACTTGCTCCTCTCCGAACGACTACCGGCCGGGCATCTCGTTGGGGTGATCGAAAATGCGGATCACTCCTACCGCGCCACTCGTGAGGCTCTTCGAATCGCGATCGTTGAGTGGATCGGACAATGAAGTCCGTTTCGGTTGTGTGCGGGTCTTGAAATTCGGATACAATGGAGTCGCTTTCTAAGTGTACTGCCCCCAATTTCCCTCCTAGATTTCGAATTTCCTATGACAGTCGCTGCCCCCAAATGGTTGG
>JALOQW010000160.1 GCA_025459275.1 Pirellula sp. | reverse complement strand
CGACTGGTGCGAGGTGGCGACACATTCACTGCTTTTTGGTCGGACAACGGCACCGAGTGGCAAAAGGAGCAACGAACTGGTTGTCGTACCCATATTGCGGAATTCGGGGTTGGCTTGTCCGCGACGGTAGATCTCTTGGTTGGCTTCCTCCATGGCTTGAAGCAAAGCCCGGGCCGGATCTCCTCGATTCAGCTTGGCAAAATGGTGGGGGACGAGATCGACGCTCAGTCGGCTGGCCAGCTCACCGGCAGCATGTGCTCCCATACCGTCAGCAACCATGAGCAAATGACCGGCTCGCTCCCAATGCTCGCGATCTTCCGCTAAAGAAACGCAAAAGCTGTCTTGATTGGAGCTACGGCGCATCCCCACATCGGTCGCCGCAGCAGTTGCCAGGGCATCGCGCCAAGGTGAATGCGAGGATCCAGAGTTCGAAATAGGAGTGGGGTCTTCAGAATTCAAAGGCGGGTGCGATCCAAGGGCTTATTCGCAAAAAGGGCGGTCGGTGAACATCAACAGGATAATCCAACCATTGACTTGAGGCTAACCCCGCGGCGGAGGAACGATGGTCGGTCGGGGGGCGGATCCTGGCAGACGCCGCCGAATGGGGCCGAAAACATGCTGGGCTGAATACGCCATTTCGGACACCAATTCGTCAATTCTGTTGCGAAAAATGGCGAATGCCCCGAGTGCGGGGATCGCGATCAGCAATCCGGCAACGGTCGTAACAAGTGCAGAATATATTCCGGATGCCAGTTGTCCAGCTCCGGCCGTCCCCTGCGATAGCGCCACCTCGCGAAACGCCACGATCATCCCCGCTACGGTTCCCAAGAGCCCGAGCATCGGCGCAAGATTGCCAATCAGCGACAGGTACTCCAATTTCCGATAAAGTCGGGCTGCTTGCTCGGATAAGGAATCCTCGAGGGCTTTCTCAACGGCCGGCCACCCAAACTCGATTTCAGCGATCCCGCTAGCCAATACGAACGACAGGGGGCACGGCCTCTCCCGACATGCCTGGTCGGCATCCTTCAACTTTCCTTGGGCAAGCAATTGCCGGACGTTTTCTGCCAACTCCCCAGGGAGCAGATCGCGCCGCTTGAGCCCTAGGACTTGATCCACGATCAGGTACACCGCCACGATCGAGAGCAGGATCAGCACCACCATAATGCCAATCCCAAGGATCCCTCCACTAAAGATGATCTCGAGAAACGTGTCGTCCGCGGCGCTCGCAGCGGGGGCCGCGTTCGCATCGGGGGCCATAGGATTCGATTGCGGCATTAACGAGTGCTCCCGGACTCCAATGAAAAGCGTGCTTTGATTTTTTCCGCATCGTCTGCCGCACCCGCCGCCCTGCACGCAGCCACCGCGCGGTCCAACGCTTGCCGCCTCAGATGGTATCGATCTCCGAACAGGCTCGCAATGCGAAGCCACTCTGCAACCGCCAGTTCCCAATCGCCGGCTTGATCCAATCGATGTGCCAGTAGCATCGTCGGTCCCGCCTGCAGAGAAATCGGCATGCGATCCCGAAGACTGACCCATTGACCAAACAGGGTGGATCGGATCTCGGAGGGTGGAGCCGTCCGCCACAATTGAGCTTGAGCATAATTCGATACAAGCACGGACTCGTTCGTTGACAGCCGTCGCAAGACTTCGATGGCTTGCCCGTTTTGCTCGCTACCAAGGAGCCAACTGGCCCCGAGCAGCTGCATCCGGGGATCCTCGTCCTTGATCCATTCGGCGGCCGAGTCCCGTATCCCTTGGCCCGACGTTAGAAGCTCGTCCGACCATGGCAGCGGGATGACCGCTTGCAGCAGCAGGGGTGCAGAGTCTTGAGTCAGATAGTCATAGATCCTTCCTGCGACACGCCATTGCCCCAGGGCACAAGCCGATTGCACCATTTCCGCGACAAGGATCCGTCGTTGCCAACGCGGGACCGAAGGGAGCTGCAATGCAACCTGCCCTTTCTGGATGACATTCTCAAACTGTTGCTCAGCAAACCATTGATGCACTTCGGCACATGCTTCTTCCTTCCAACCCACTTCCAGACCGATCGCCAGATCTCCGGGAAAGGTCGTCGGTCCGTTCGCATCTCGACGGACCAGAACCAATTTGTCAGGTTCCCATTCCACCAAGATCCCTCGCAACTCGATGGAGCGGCCGGGCATCCATCGTTGCAAACTCATGTCTCCCCCATCAATCCACCGAATGCGACTCTCGGGACCCAATTTGTCCATCGCCTGTCGATAAAGTTCCGACGTGGTGGCTGCATCCTGGCTAATGGCGGAAAGTCCCATTGAAACCAGGGAAACCACCCCTAATGCGGCCAGCCGAAGCGCCCCAATCGATCGATCGAGGTTTACGAAGCGCCCCCGCTGGGCAACAATGCTGAGGAAGCGGTTCGGCAAGCGTTCGCTTCGAATCATTCCAAACTCCCGGTTATTGCTATGCTTCACCTGATCACGTACCCCCATCCAACGTTGCGCTATCCCGCTAAACCCATCGCCCGTGTCGATGCGCAATTGAGAAGCATGGTCGATGAAATGTTCCACATTATGTACGAACAACGCGGAGTCGGATTGGCCGCCAATCAGGTCAATCTACCCATACGCCTATTCGTCGCCAATCCGAGCGGCGAAAAAGATACTGGCCCTGAATTGGTGTTTATCAACCCGGTCATTAAGAGAGCAACTGGATCGTCAGAAGCCGAAGAGGGATGCTTGTCACTGCCAGGTGTCAACGCCAACGTCAAGCGTAACAAATCGGTCCGTGTCAACGCCTACGGTATCGACGGCCGAGAAATCGATCTCGAGATTGACGGATTCCTGGCTCGTATCGTCCAGCATGAACTCGATCATCTGGATGGAGTGCTCTTCATCGACCGTATCTCGGAAGAGAATCGCAAGCAGATCATCGACGATCTGATGGGATTCGAAGCGACCTTCGATATGAAGCGAAAAGCGGGGTTGATCGGCAGCGACCAACAATTACTTGACGAACGGGCCGAGTGGGAAGCCAAATACTGTTGACTTCTCTCGTTCTCTCGGCACTAACGCTTCTCGATCGGAACGATTTCTCGCTCGAGAGGTCCCGTGTAGACCTGACGTGGACGCCCGATCCGTGTGTTCGGCGATTGCTGCATCTCCACCCAATGGGCGATCCAACCTGGCAGTCGTCCCATGGCAAACAAGACGGTAAACATTTGGACGGGAATGCCCATCGCGCGGTAGATCACCCCCGAGTAGAAATCGACGTTGGGGTAGAGTTTGCGTTCGATGAAGTATGGATCCTTGAGCGCCACCTCTTCCAATTGCTGGGCAACATCGAACAAGGGGTCCTTCAGATTCAGCTTCTGCAACAAAATATCACAGGCTTGTTTGATGATCTTGGCACGAGGATCGTAATTCTTGTAAACGCGGTGGCCAAAGCCCATTAACCGGAAGTGACTCGACTTGTCTTTCGCCATGTCGACGTACTTCTTGACATCCCCTCCATCGTCAGCGATTTGACGAAGCATGTTGACGCAAGCTTCGTTGGCTCCGCCGTGCAGTGGCCCCCACAATGCGCAAATGCCTGCGGAGATACTCGCGAACAGGTTGGCATCCGATGAGCCAACCATCCGCACCGTCGAGGTACTGCAGTTCTGCTCGTGATCGGCATGCACGATGAGCAAAAGATTCAGCGCTTTGACAAAATCGGGATCCGGCTCGTACTGTTCGGTCGGGACCGTGAACATCATGTGCAGGAAGTTTTCACAGTAGTCGAGGGCATTGCTTGGGTACATGAACGGCTGACCAAAGGCCTTCTTGTAGCTATAAGCCGCGATCGTCGGCAATTTCGCCAATAAACGCACAATCGACTTCTCGACTTGGTCCGGATCGTGAGGGTTCAATGAATCCTGATAAAACGTTGATAATGCACTCACCACGCTGGACAGAATCGCCATTGGGTGAGCGTCTCGCGGAAATCCGTTGTAGAAGGACTTCATATCCTCGTGCAACATCGTGTGGTGACGGATCGAGTCCTTGAACGTCTCTAATTGTTGGCGATTCGGAAGTTCGCCGTAGATCAAAAGATAAGAAGTCTCGATGAAATCGCAGTGTTCCGCCAAGGCCTCGATCGGATACCCTCGATATCGCAGGATGCCTCGATCACCATCCAAATAAGTGATCGAGCTCGTCGTCGCACCGGTGTTCGCGTAGCCTTCATCGAGCGTGATGTGCCCCGAGTCCTTGAGCAACTTCGAAATATCGATGGCTCGATCATTTTCCGTGCCAACCAAGATCGGAAACGTCAAGGACTTGTCCCCAATCGTCAGCGAGGCGGTCTGGGATTCCACCTTGGCGGCGGTCGTTGAAACGGTCATGTAAGGCTCCACCAAGCATCGAGATGCCCGGAAAACATATGGTCATTTATCACGGAAACGTTAGTGTATACGCTTGATTCAAAAGTGTAGCCGTCCGGGAAGCGGACGACAATCAGGGCCCCATTCCGAGTACTTGATATGACGGACATGACGAAACTGGCGGTTCTTGCGGAAGAACTCAAAATCGGCGAGTACTCGAGACACATTTTCCTGTGCATCGGTGACAATTGCTGTTCGGCTCAGCAAGGGCGTGCCGCATGGACCAAATTGAAAACCGTCCTGAAGGATCGCAAGCTATCGCTCAGCTCAAGTCCCGATGCCTGCTTCCGCACCAAAGTCGACTGCCTCCGCGTTTGCCAAGGGGGACCGATCCTGGTCGTCTATCCCGAAGGCTATTGGTACGCCTCCATGACTGAGGACCGCATCGAGCGATTCGTCGATGAGCAAATCGTTCAGGGCCGCCCGATCGACGAATGGATCTTCGCCCGAAACCAGCTCCCCAAGGGTTCCGCAGAAAATCCTCCCAAAACGTAAGCGCCGGCTCACTCACCTGTCAGCGGCCGTGGCCGCATGGCGAGCGGTTCGCGTTAATCCACTGTTTCGAGTTCCCCAGCTCGCGACTTAAAAAGCAACTTCTTGCCGTTCTTCCCCGATTCTCGATACACTGTAGCACGACACAGGATACGCTACCGGTACCTTGCACCCAGCGTATTCCGCAACAACCGAGAATTAGGCGGAAAACCAAACATATGGATGCACCGAAGCGATCCGTGCGTAGGAATCTTCACGCCGACTTCGCCCTGTAGAGACATGCGCATGCCGAGTCACACTGCCAGCAGATGCTTTTCCTCGCCGGGCTCACGTTTTCGGCAAGCGCTGGATGAAGAACAACCGCTGCAAATCGTAGGTGCCATCAATCCCCTGTGCGCCTTGTTGGCAGAGCAGGCTGGGTTTCGCGCAATCTACTTGTCCGGCGCGGGAGTTGCGAACGCATCCCACGCGCTCCCCGATTTGGGAATCACCCATCTCGATGACGTTGTCGAGGATGCGCGTCGGATCACGGCCGCGTGCGAACTCCCGCTGTTGGTCGATATTGATACAGGTTGGGGGACGTCGGAATCGATCAAGCGTACGATCTTCGAATTGGAACGGATCGGCGTGGCTGCGGTTCACATGGAAGATCAAGTATCCGCGAAGCGCTGCGGACACCGCCCAGGTAAGGAACTGGTCGATCGCCAAGAAATGTGTGCTCGAATTCATGCGGCCGTAGGAGCTCGGCGGGATGCAATGACCGTGATTATGGCAAGAACCGATGCCGCAGCAGTCGAAGGACTGCAGGCTGCAATCGAGCGGTCCCAAGAGTACATCGAAGCCGGGGCCGATATGATCTTCGCAGAGGCGCTCACCAGCCTGGACGACTATCGCGAATTCACGTCCGCAATCCCTGTTCCCGTCTTGGCGAACCTTACCGAGTTTGGAAAAACACCGACGCTCGCCCTGAAAGATCTGAAACAAGCTGGAGTCAGAATGGCTTTGTATCCGCTGACTGCGTTTCGCGCGATGAACCGCGCTGCAAGCCGAACCTATCAAGCAATTCGTCGCGACGGAAATCAGTCAGCAATCCTGGATGAACTCCAAACGCGAGAGGAGCTTTACCAACTGCTTCGTTACTACGAAGCTGAAAGACGTATCGATTTGGAGAAAACGGGATCATGAGTCATGCATCGAATCGTCCCAACAGTCCCTCATCTGGCCCGCGGGCAGGTTTGGACGGCGTCCTGGCTGGCGAGACCCGATTGAGCACCGTTGGTGTAACGGGTGTCGGATTGACTTATCTCGGCTACTCGATCGAAGACCTGTCAGAGCACGCGACCTTCGAAGAAGTGGCTTACCTTCTCCTTTACGGCCATCTCCCAACAGCTGCCGAACTTCGTTCATTCCGCGACCGGATCGTTGCGAACCGCCCCATCCCCTCAGCACTCTGTGAAGTGCTCGAACGTATTCCTGGCAGAGCGCATCCGATGGACGTTCTTCGAACGGCAACTTCGATGCTCGGTACCTTGGAACCAGAACAAGGGCCAAGCGATGCACTCCGAGTCAGTGAACGACTCCTAGGGGTGATGCCATCCATGTTGCTTTATTGGTACCGTTTCCATCAAAGTGGACAGCGCATTGACCCCACGGTCGGCGGTTCATCCATTGCAGAGCAATTCCTGTGGTTGCTGCACGGCGGCCCGCCGGAAGCTCTTCAAGTCCGCGCGATGGACGTCTCCTTGATCCTTTATGCCGAGCACGAATGGAATGCGTCAACATTCACGGCGCGCGTGGTCGCGTCTACCTTGTCGGACTTCTATTCGGCTATCACCGCGGCCATCGGCGCGTTGCGAGGTCCACTGCATGGCGGGGCTAACGAAGCGGCCATGGAATTGATCGATCGGATGCAAGACCCGGATCACGCGGAGAAAACGTTGCTGGAGATGCTGATCAAGAAAGAAAAGATCATGGGCTTCGGTCATCGCGTCTATAAAGCCTGCGACCCTCGTTCTGACATCATCCAACGTTGGTCTCATAAACTATGCTCGGCGACCGATCGCATGCTTCTGTACGAAATATCCGAACGGATCGAGTCGGTCATGCGGCGAGAGAAGAACATTTTTCCAAATCTCGATTTCTATAGCGCATCGATGTACCGAAGTCTCGGGATTCCGACTCCAATGTTCACCCCCATCTTCGTCTTGTCTCGACTCTCGGGATGGTCGGCACATATCCTGGAACAAAGGGCAAACAATCGTCTCATTCGCCCGTTGGCAGAGTATGTCGGACCGGAGATGCGGCCATGGGTGCCAATTGAGCAACGGTCATGAGCTTACGGCATCTTCGACTGGACACCTCTCATTCGGATTGGACAACGCTCTGGGTCGATGTTCCCGAACGATCGTTGAATGTTTTGTCCAGCGACTTGTTCCACGAGCTGGATGATATCCTCCTGATCCTCCAACGCTCGACGGACACGAAGCCGATTGTGGTGCGAAGCGCCAAAGTCAAGGGGAACATTGTCGGAGCCGATCTGCGCGAGATCATGGCCTTCACGAGCGATGAGGAAGTTCAGCAGTTCCTCAAGCTTGGCCAGCGAATTTTTCGAGCCTGGGAGACACTCCCCGCTCCAACGATCGCATGGATCCGCGGCGCGTGCCTGGGGGGTGGTCTCGAGTGGGCGATGGCCTGCCGTTATCGCTTCGCATGCAACGATGCCGACACACAACTCGGTATGCCCGAAGCGAGACTGGGCTTGATTCCAGGCTGGGGAGGTACCCAACGCCTTCCGAGACTGGTAGGAATCGACAAAGCATGGGAAATGCTCAGCCAAGGAATCTCGTTAACCAGCGCACAGGCACTCGAGGCCGGCATGGTGGATGGGCTGTGGGACCCAGAACGAGAAGAAGAAGCCTTGCAAGAGACCATCGCATCGGCCAAAAGCCGCAATGCAATGCCAGCGGAAGGGCGCAAGCCCTCCGATTTCGCGACATCACCAGACGGCTTGCGCCGTGCCGCTAGTATGGAAGAAAACACAACACCACCCATGACCCTCCGCGCTCGTAAGGCGATTGCGGAAGCCATCGTTCACGGGTTAAAGGACGGTTTGGACGAAGGAGAACGCTTGGAACGAGAACAGTTCTTCGGACTCCTGTCGGAACCTGATGTTCAACAGGGGCTGCAACGATTCGCAACCCGTCGACCCTCGTCTTCCTCGTGAGTTCCACAACGCGATGAAAGCAAACGAACTTCAGGAGAATCGGGCCACTCAATCCACGCCGCAGCCGATCCAACGCTTGAAGGCATGTCCGTGTTGCGGATTGATTCAACGTGTCGAACCTCATGGAGAACAGTTCCGATCAAAATGCTTTCGATGCGGGATCGTTATCGATCGAGGGCATGGCAAGGATGTCAGCCCACAGCGAACCGCCGCTGCAGCCATGGGCGCACTGCTGCTGTTCCCAGCTGCAATCTTCCTCCCGATCCTGGAGATTGAACGGCTTGGCTACCGCCACACCAGCAGCGTTCTAGGTGGTATCGTCGAATTGATTCACAGCGGTAGCTGGTTTATCGCGACTGTCATTTTCCTATTTTCGATCGTCCTCCCGATCGTCAAGTTGGTGACGCTGCTCGAGCTATGCTGGTTTCGGTATCTTGAACACCATCATCGAGCATGGGCGTATAGGGCGATCGAGTTTTCCGGTCGATGGAGCATGATGGATGTCATGTTGTTAGCGCTGTTGGTCATGCTCGTCAAATTGAGCGGGCTGGTGGAATTCCATATCGGCCCGGCAGTAATCGCATTTAGTGGATGCGTCGTCATGAGCATGATCGCATCGATGAGCTTTGATCCCCATTCCATCTGGGCTGACGAATAAGAGCCCATCCGAAAATCACTAGTCGCTTCGTAGCCATGGCCGCGGAGGCCGTGGATGAATGCGCGGTCCACCATCTGGCGATGATGGCTACGAGGAAGTAGCCATGGCCGCGGAGGCCGTGGATCAACGCGCGGTCCACCATCTGGCGATGATGGCTACCGGGAAGTAGCCATGGCCGCGGAGGCCGTGGATCAACGCGCGGTCCACCATCTGGCGATGGTGGCTACGAGGAAGTAGCCACGGCCGCGGAGGCC
>JALOQW010000512.1 GCA_025459275.1 Pirellula sp. | reverse complement strand
AGAAACATCAACATCATCATTCCAAAGGGAGCGAAGATCGTTGCCAGGTCGAAACCTTTCTCTTTCGTTTGAACTCCTCCATCACTGCCGTCGGTAGCGAGGATTTTTTCGTAGGGTGCCGTCGGCGAGAATGCAACCGCTCGATTCACCGCTTGGAATTGTTCCGCGTCGAGTCCGAGGGCTTTTACTCGTTCGGTTCGAACCATGGAATCCACCACCGCTTGCATCCATTGCCTGGCGTCGGACAGAGCAGCGTCTTGACTGACAAACCGTGCCGACTGCGTTCCATTGGAGTCGAACAGCGATTCAGGAATTTCGACGAACGCATACAAAGATCCGTTTCGGATTTCGTCGCTCCAAGCGACGCGCGTCTCATCATCGAGCTTATCAGCTTCCTGCAACTCCAACTTGTAAATGTCGGGCGCCCCGCTTGGATCCATGCTCATGCGCCCGGATTGGGCCGACTCATTCGCGTCCTTTTGCGACAGCGATCGGTTGCGCTCTTCAGCAATCGCGACCAATTGCGAACCGATCTTGCGGGTGCCATCGACGACTCGAATCGTCCGTTCCTTGCCGCCGGAGATTTTGTTGAGTGCCGGCATTAAGAACAATCCACCAAACATCAACACCGGCATGATCAACAGGGTTGCCAGGAAGGCTCGCGTCGCGACCATCGCCATGAACTCTCGTTGTGCAACGACCAAGATCTTGTTCATGTTCAAATCATTCCCGTCAAACGGAGGTGGTTTCTTCTACAGGTTCGGACGATGGATTGGCAATGCGCACGAAGATGTCATGCAGCCTTGGCTTGGCTATCTCAAAGTGATCGACATCCCCTTGTTGTACCAAGGCACGGAGAATATCCCCTCGTGCTGCCAGCCTGTTCATTCGGAGTTCGTAATAGGGTTTGTTCGCATGAATCGATTCGACTTCCGGAATGCGCGACACATCTGGCATCGCATGATTCGCCATACGTACTCTCAGCACCGGCTCACCATACTGTGATTGAATTTCGTCCATGGTCCCATCGAGCACCTTCTTTCCTCGATAGATCATGAAGATCCGGTCGCACATGCGTTCTGCAACTTCCATATCGTGAGTGCTGAGCAATACCGTCGTACCGTTCTTGCGAAGCTCGAGTACGGCTTCACGTAGCAGCTCCATATTGACTGGGTCGAGGCCACTGAATGGTTCATCCAGGATCACGAGTTCGGGCCTTGAAACAACCGCCGCAATGAACTGGATCTTCTGCGCCATCCCTTTGGACAGTTGCTCGAGCTTCTTATGGGACCACTCGGTCGCATCCAATCGCTCAAGCCATCGTTGAATATCTGCATCGGGGCGTCGATTCCCCTTCAGCTTTGCGAAGAAACGGAGAACATCTCGAACCTTCATGCGGAGATACAATCCACGTTCCTCGGGGAGATACCCGACGCGATCATCTGCAGCATCCCCTTCCCAACCTCCGAGCACCTGAACTCGACCGACATCGGGTTGGTAAATGCGCAGGATCATCCGTAGGGTGGTCGTCTTGCCCGAGCCGTTCGGACCGATGATTCCTTGGATGATGCCGGACGGAATTCTCAGGTCCAACGCGTTGACGGCCGCTTGCGAGCCGAACCGTTTCGTGACACTGTCAAGGACTACGGCGTCTGTGAGTGATCCCATGCAACGGGCCCTGTAGGAGCAATTGATTGTGGCGTATTGGTACTTGGCGACAGGTGATGCGGGAATAGGCGCGAAAAAGGCTAGTTTTCTCGCCGATCGCTCAATTCGTGCACCATATCAACCAACGCGATCACATTCTCGACGGGGGTCCCAGGGAGGATCCCGTGTCCCAAATTGAAGATGTGCCCGACACGCCCGTTGGCCTGGGAAAGAACGTACTGGACGTTCTCACGAATGGTTGCGACGTCGGAGAACAGAACGGTCGGATCCAAGTTACCCTGCACCGCCCGGTCAGCTCCGGCCATATCCCACCCCACGTCGAGCGGCACACGCCAGTCGAGACCGACCACGGTGCGAGCGTCCCCTCGAAGGGAGGATATCAGCATCGGATTGCCCGTTGCAAAGTTGATCACGGGGACATTCGGCATGATCGACTCCAACAAGCGATGCATATGCGGTAGCACATGGATACGGTAATCATTCGGTGACAGACATCCAGCCCAAGAATCGAACAGTTGAACCACCTGCGCGCCGGCGACGATCTGAGAATTCAAATACAGAGCGATCGAATCTACCAGCTTCTGCATCAGAACGTTCCAAGCAGATGGCTCACTGTACATCAGCGTCTTGGTATGGTGATAGTTGCGGCTGGAGCCACCTTCGATCACGTAGCTGGCCAAGGTGAACGGAGCCCCGGCAAACCCGATCAACGGCAGATGGGCCGGTAGATCGCGCCGCGTTTGCCGCACGGTCTCGGTGACGAAATCCAACGAATCGACGCTCTCCAACTCCAACACCCGATCGACCTCCGCGCCCTCGCGGACCGGGTTGTGGATGATGGGTCCTTCGCCCTGAGCAAACTCCAGGTCCAGTCCCATCGGTTCCAGGATCGGCAGCAGGTCGGAGAAAATGATGGCCGCGTCCACGCCCAGGCGGCGCACGGCGGTACACATCACCTCGCTGCACAGTGCCGGGTCTTTGCACAGCTCCAGAAACGTCGTCTTGGCGCGGACCTCGCGGTATTCGGCCATGTAGCGTCCGGCTTGACGCATCAGCCAGACGGGCACCACCTCGCAAGGCTCGCGGCGGCAGGCTTTCATGAAAGGGCTGTCGTACCAGGGTGCTTGTCGGTCCTCCACCGCCGGGCTGGAGGACGCTTGGACGCGCAGCCGCTGCTTTCGATCCAGGATGGCACGGCTTCGCTGCGCGGCCAAGGCGACCAGCGGCCCCATCTTCGGATGCTCGGGCTCCAGGTCGACTGGCCAGCCATACTCGCGCAGC
>JALOQW010000159.1 GCA_025459275.1 Pirellula sp. | reverse complement strand
GTCTCCTGCGTCAATGGCGACTTGCATGGATTGAGTGCGCGGTCCGGCGATGATCAAGTGACCAACCTGACTTCCCAATGCAGTGCGGTACACAAGTGAAACGCATCCGTCAGGTACCACGTGGTGGACATAGGGCCCATGAAGCGATTCGTGCGCTTCGAAAGACCATCCGCAGACGATCCACTCAGTGATCGACGGATCAACGGCAAACTCGACGTAGGTCAACGGCTTACTATCATTCTCATGCATCAACGCAAGACTCCCCCCTTCCCAATCCTATCCCAGACCATGGAAAAGGTGTCAGGCACGAATGGCACCTCTTTGACCTATGCAGTTAGTTGCTCATATGGAGTTGCTCACGGGTCGTTCGCAGCTTCCAGATCGACAGCATCAATGCTGTGGCTGCGACCGGTATCATGCACATCCAAAGGTTGCGCGGTCCATTGGATCCCACCGATACTATGGCAGACAGTATCGTCGCGGACATGTAGCCAAGCGATTGAGCCAAAGTCATGGAAGCCACCCCGAGGATACTCTCGTTCATCTTATGGGCATGGGAGTTAGCAGAGATTTGGAAGGGACAGTTCAGGGCCATAGCCATGGCGAGAAATCCCATCGGCATGAGCCCGGCGATCGCCAAAAGGCAGCCGACCAAAAGCGACAGCCAGCCCAGCGGCCCAACAAACAGCAATCGATCTCGAAGGCCTGGCAAGCGGGGCATACCCAGAAGCAAAGCGATCTCGATCGCGATGGCACCCGCGAAAAGGAAGTAGCCGCTACTGCCGTAGGTCTTGGTCAAAAATTCATGGGAATACAATCCGTAGGACATCTCGCACATCGCAACGAGCCAAACCAAAGCCAGTAATCCCCACCAAGCCGTCGGGGACACAGACTCTTTCGCCTCGCCCGCGATTGCCTTGTCCTTTTTCCCCTCGTCTGATTCGTGCCTCTGCCCTACCGTTCCGACACTTGCTCGATGCGGGGAGTGCCCGATCTCCGTTGATTCGCGACGGGCGAGGTACCATGCACCTATCGATGCCACAGCAACGTGCACGAGGCTGATACTGCAGGCAAGAAACAAGTGGTTCTTCGCCACGAAGTCGGAGTTGCTCCAGAGGCTTCCCATCAAGATGACGGCCAGCATGTAACCGGCGGATCCAGCAGCTCGGACCGTATATGCGTACTCTTTCATCGTTGCGACGCCAATGTGATTGAGCAACGTCATGCAACTGGAATGAGCGCAGCCGAGCATCAGCAGACCGATCCCCGCATCCACCGCTGGTCCCAGGAACCACATGCGTGCATCAATCCGATTCAACTGCCAACCGAGCATGCATTGCAAAATCGCGACGAGAACGGCGACGATCGCAAGCAATCGATGGGGCGAACGCGTCCAGAGGCGCGACTCAGCGAACCGAAACAGAAAGTAGGTCAACACCGCGGCAACGGGTGTCACGCTTGCTACCAAACTGGCTGACGAAGTCGACAGCAGTTGCCGCAAATGCGTCTGCAGCGGAAACGATGCGAACCCCAGGGCGAGAAAGTGAACGAAATACGCGGCCCCACTAAACCACATCGCTGCAGGGACTGAATGAAACGGGCGCGATTCTCTCCGCCATGAATGGGCGGATGCCGAGGATGAAATCGAAGGAGGCGAAGTCACGGAGTTTCTGTTGATAAATAGTGCTCAAGAACGTCCTTGTCCGAGCTATCTTGTGCAGCAGAACGAAGTACGTCCAGGTATAGGAATTCGCATGCGCGAAGCCTTTCCTTACCATACAACGTAGTGAAGAAGCGATATCGGTCTTTAAGGTTCACCTGTCCTTGGTCAGACACCCGATCGAGCTCATTGTAATTGGCTTGAACGACGCGCTCTAACTCTACGATTCGGGCGGATACGGCGTCCTTAATCGCTCGATCCAGCAACTGCTTCGTGAGGCCGTCGGTCTTTGTCCATTGGACAGAACAACGAACAGGCTGCTCCAAAACATCTTTCGCAATTTTCAAAAATCGTGGATCCGTGCTGATCGACACATGGTCGAACTCGTGCAGCATCAATGGGTGCTCCCACGGTTTGATGGGGAGGAAACCCTTCTTCAGTACAATGGTATGCTCGCAATCGATACGCTTACTCCGCAGCGTTGCCACCACCTCCGTTTGCATCTGTGTCGGATCCTCTGCCATCGGGCGAGGACGCTTGGGCTGGGCCCGGTATCCGTAATCGTATTGGAGGCGGAATTCCGTCAGGGCGTGAAGTCCGGCGGCACTCAGTCGCTGGTCATCGATAACGATCCGAACCCGACCTTGGTCGATCAAGCGAGCGATCCCGGGAGGAGCCGTAGCGATCCACGGGTGCGGAGCGGCATCAGCGTCCCCCTCGGCTTCCAACCCCTGGGCCTTCGCGTCCCAGTTGCTTCCCTCACCGATCCAGCAACAACATGCCGCTATCGCTACGAAAGCCCAGCGTCCTAGGCAAGCTGGGACCGGGGCAGTACAAAAAGAAAAAGTAGGCATCACGAGAAAGGCATTTCCATGGCGAAACGGGCACGTCGCACCGAAGAAGAAGATAAAGAAGTCCCCATCAAGGGAAAAGACGTCGAAACCATGGCCAAACTTCAACGACTGGCCAGTTCCGTCATTGAAATTGCCAAGAAGCGCCGCGACCCCTACCTGGACGTCCCTTCACGCTCCCTCTCCAACAGCCATTTTAACCGTAAACAGCGGTTGATCGAAATGGGGAGCAAAACAAACCGCAGGGAGTTGTTCAACCTGAACCAAGCCCGCTCCTATATGCAGACCCTGTTGGTTGGAAGCGGCTGCACGCGGTTGATTCGGCAAGGGAAATCAACCAGCATCCGGGGACTCTACTACATGCTCAAACACGCCATCGAAGGGACGAAAGAGAATACCTTCGAGGATCAGGGAGAATCCGACGCAGTCATCGAAGACTTGGAAGTCATCACCGGCGCCATGCGTGAAGAGCTTCATCTCTACGCGGAACCCAAAGGTGCCCTCGCCGGCCCCATCGTCATCGTTGACGGCGACAATGAACTGGACGCTGCCCGCATGGGTGCAGCCGGTTACCCCATCCCGAGCATCGTCGAGCCGGATCGAATCAAGATCAAGAAATGCGAAGCCAAATTCATCCTCCACGTAGAAAAAGGTACAGTCTGGCAACGTTTCAACGAGGACAAGTTCTGGAAGAAGCACCAATGCATCGTTTCCCACGGTGGTGGCCAGCCCTCTCGAGGGGTCCGACGCATGCTCCATCGACTGCATAACGAACACAAGTTGCCCGTCTTTTGCCTGTTGGATAACGACCCTTGGGGGTACTACATCTACAGTGTTATCAAGCAAGGCTCGATCAACCTCGCCTTTGAAAGCATGAGGATGGCGATCCCCGACGCGAAATTCATCGGACTGCGCAGCATCGATTACGAACGTTGCCAGCTCAAGGAAAATGTCACGATCAAACTCGACGACAAAGATCGCAATCGGGCCAAGCAGATCGCCCAGTATCCATGGTTCAAGGACAAGAAACCTTGGCAAACGGAAATCAACAAGATGATCAGCAACGGTTTCAAGCTTGAAGTCGAAGCACTCATCAGCCGTGATATCAGCTACGTCACTGAACAGTACGTACCTGAACGGCTCAACAACAACGACTGGCTCGATTAACCCCTCCATCACGTTGCCCAATGTCGGCGTGTCATTCCAGGAACGAGATACCATGAGCGACCTTGCGTTTGCTGGTCCACCACTTCGAATTGACCGTGTGCGCGAAGTCATCGTCGATTCAGGACTTAGCGCTGCAACTGGGGTGTCGGTGGACGACCCACGCCTGGTCGAAGCTGCCTTGGCTCTGACCAAGATTTTGCAAGAACGCGCCGGGCAATTGCAAACGCCACAGGAGCGACGTCAACAGGCCGAGCTGGATCGGATGCTGCAACATCCGGAAGACAAAGCGACCTTGACGCAAATCACCGACCAGAGCTTCCGCAGCATGTCTCCCGGACGAGTCGTCGATCAAATGGTGCATATCCTCGACGTGCAAGGAGTACCTCGCTTCTTCAGCATGTTTGACCAGGCATTGCTCAAAGGCTTTCAGTCTTTCGGCGAGTTCCTACCTGGGGTCGCCGTTCCCATGGTCAAGGAGAAGATGAGGAAAGAGACCGCCAACGTGATCCTGCCCGCCGAAAAAGACAAACTCTGCGGTCACCTGCGTGAGCGGACTCGAGAAGGCGTTCGCATGAATGTGAATTTCTTAGGCGAAGCCATTCTCGGAGAGCAAGAATCACGCCGGAGATTGGAGCGTTACCTGGCGACTTTGCAGTTGCCCGAAATTGAATGCGTTTCGATCAAGATATCGACTCTCTATTCCCAGATCTCGCCCCTCGCCCGCGATCACACGATTCGCGTCGTATCGGATCGTCTAGAACTCCTTTACCGCGCTGCCGCGAAAGAGACGTTTGTTCGGCCCGACGGGACACGGGTACCGAAGTTTGTCTATTTGGACATGGAGGAGTATCGGGATCTGTATCTCACGGCCGAGATCTTCATGCGAACTCTGTCTCGCAAGGGACTCGAAAAAGTCCGAGGTGGAATCGCGCTTCAAGCGTACATTCCGGATTCTTCTCTTGTCCAGGAATCGATCACGAAGTGGGCTTTGCAACGCTATCGAGATGGCGGTTCCCCCATCACGATTCGCATCGTCAAAGGGGCCAACATGGAGATGGAACGGGTCGAAGCGTCGCTGCGCGGTTGGCCTCAGGCGCCCTATCGATCCAAAGTCGAGACCGATGCCAATTACAAACGGATGCTCCGCTTTGGGATGCGGCCCGAACACAGCGAAGCGGTCCACCTGGGGATCGCTTCGCACAATCTGTTCGATCTCGCTTATGGAATGGTATTGGCCGTCGCCACCGGTGCCTTGGACCGGGTACAGTTTGAGATGCTCGAAGGCATGGCCAATCATCAGCGACGCGCCATGTTCGAGCTGTCCCGAAGTATGCTCTTGTATGCTCCAGCTTGCTATCGCGAAGAATTCATCAACGCCATTGGCTACCTCATTCGACGCTTGGACGAAAACACCGGCCCAGACAACTTCCTGCGTCACGCGTTCCGCATCCAACCAGGATCGTCGACATGGCAACGATTGGAAAACGGTTTCCTGGAATCGGTCCAGCGAATCCAAGATGTCTCCGTCAAGCCAAGGCGGCAACAAGATCGCAATCTTCCACCATCGCAACCTCCCGAAGTGCATCGTTGGCAAGCCTTTGTCAACGAGCCAGACACTGACTTTTCCATTCCAGCCAACAGCGACTGGGCAAAGCGTTTGATCGAACGTTGGCAGCCTCGCTGCGATCAAAACGCAACGTTCATTCCACTCTCGATTGGCAAGGATGAGCGTCATGGACATGGTAACGAGGTCACGTCACTCGACCCATCGCGCCCCGGAGTCGTGGCGGCTCGTTTCCGTCCTGCTGACGAATCGCAACTTCAAGAAGCGATGCACATCGCAGTTACCGATCCGGCGGGATGGCAAGGATACTCACCTGCAGATCGCTATCGTATCCTGCGACAGGTAGCTCAGGAGCTGCGCGTCGCACGGGGAGATCTGATCGGTGCCGCCATGGCGGACGGTGGCAAAACGATCCTTGAAAGCGATCCGGAGGTCAGCGAAGCGATCGACTTTGCTGAGTTCTATGCACGATGTGCGTTGGACTTGTATCAAGATCGATCGGTCGATGTACGGCCTGCAGGTGCGGTTGTTGTAATCAGTCCCTGGAACTTCCCGATTGCAATCCCGTGCGGTGGCATTGCCGCTGCGTTGGCGGCTGGAAACACTGTCATTCTCAAGCCCGCTTCGGATACGACTTTACCCGCTTATGTGATGTGCCAGTGTTTCTGGCGCGCCGGCGTGCCGCGCGAAGCGCTCCAATTTGTACCGTGCAGCGGTGCTCTCGCGGGCAAACACCTGCTCGGTCACCCCGAGCTGGCAAAAGTAATCTTGACCGGAGGAACCGATACCGCCAAAACGATGCTCGAGGCGTATCCAGCCTTGCAATTGCTTGCTGAAACCGGTGGAAAGAATGGCACGATTGTCAGTGGGCTGAGCGATCGCGACTCGGCAGTCAAGAACATATTGCACAGCGCTTTCTCGCACGCTGGACAGAAATGCAGTGCGACGTCGTTGTTGCTGTTGGAGCAAGAAGTCTTCGACAGCCCTGAGTTTCGTGAGCAATTCACCGATGCGGTCACAAGCTTGCGAGTCGGATCTGCGTGGGACCTGTCCACCAAGATGGGCCCGTTGATCCGTCCGCCGAGTGGTGACTTGCTGCGTGGCTTAAAGGAATTGGAACACGGCGAGCATTGGCTCGTCATGCCAACTCAAGTCGGAGATAACCCTTGCCTTTATACACCAGGAGTAAAGTGGAACGTAACGCCCGGCAACTTCACGCACATGACCGAGCTCTTTGGGCCGGTCCTCGGTGTACTTCCATACCGAAAGCTTGATGAAGCCATCGACATTGTGAACGGTACAGGATATGGGTTAACCAGTGGTCTGGAATCGTTGGACGATCGCGAGCAACAGCAATGGCGGCAACGAGTGAGGGCTGGAAATCTCTACATCAACCGCCCGACAACCGGAGCCATCGTTCTGAGGCAACCCTTCGGTGGTATGGGAAAAAGCGCCTTCGGACCTGGAGCCAAAGCGGGTGGTCCGAACTATGTGACGATGCTCACCAAGGTTTCCGATCTGTCTGGACCGTCAGTCGGCAGCTCCGATTCCAAGCCACAACTGCCGGTCCTGCAGTCGCTGTCGGAACGGCTTGACCGATCTAGCCGTTTACTGCTGGGACTGACTCATAGCGTTCCAGAAGATATGGATCGATTGAGAGCTGCCCTTGGGAATTTCGATCGTTTCGCTCGCGAGGAAATCCTCGTTGAGCACGATTCGATGCGATTGATCGGACAGGACAACCACCGAAGGTATCTGCCGGTGACCCCAATGTTCATCCGGCTGCATTCACAGGATGTACCATGGCAAATCGTGGCTCGATGCGCTGCTGCCGTCGCTGCAGGCTGCCGGGCCACCGTTTCCTTTGAACCGAGCTTCGACTCTCAGGTTATCGATGCCCTGGAACAATTGACCATGCCTTGGGCTGGTCGTATCGAGTTTGTGGATCAAACAGAAGAGGACTTGTTGCAATCGATCCGCGAGGGAAGCATTCCTCGATTGCGTTATGCGTCCGCCGACCATGTTTCGGAGACGATCCGCAGGGCTGCCAATAAGAATTTCGTTTACGTGGCAGACTCGCCGGTGGTAACGTCCCATTTTGAACTGCTTTGGTATGTAGTTGAGCAAAGCATCTCCTTCGACTATCACCGATATGGCAATCTTGGTCCTCGAGCCGACGAACCGAGATCCGCTGTCCTTTAACAACGTTCGTACCCTCATTTGCGATCTCTCGAGCACGGCGAGCAGAATCGCTACAGCCGACAAGCCAGGAGGCTTTGCTATGCGCTGATCCGATTTCAATCAACGCTTGCAAAAGGGATGGAAACCCATGCGAATGGTCGAGCGCGAATGCCGAGACTCAGAGGAGCCGCCCCCAAAGTGTGGGGCCCGCCCCCCCGATGCACTCGAGTCCCAGCCGCTGCGATGAAAAAAACGTTCCTCATAATCGCTACATCCATCACAGGCTTCGCCGTACATGGATTCGGACATTCCATGTCTGCACAGGGCCAAGAATTCGGAATGGTGTCGGGATGGAGTGACCCAACCACCGATGTCCGAAATCCTGTCGCGTCTGGGACTGCGGCGGTTGGGACCGTCCCCTGGAAGAATCGAGAAGAGGAATACGCTCGACTGGCTGAAGAAGTCACATTGCTCGAACGGCAGACCCAGTTGTTGCGAAAAGCCGTGCGACTGGTCACTCCTACCGTGGTCCACATCGAAGCCTTGAAAGAAGGGAACAACGCGGATCAACCTTGGCCAGATCCAAAGTCCAGGGAACCTCAGCGGGTGGAGGAAGCCGGATCCGGTGTCGTGATTCAGATTGGCACGGGGCAATATGTCTTGACCAATCGGCACGTCATCCAGTCCGCACTGTTGCAAAACATTCGCGTCGAGACATTCGATGGAATCCCTCTGATGGTCAAGCGCGTCTTGGAGGATCCGTCAACAGACTTAGCGGTGCTCGATATCGGCCGTAACGATCTTGCCGTTGGGAAGATAGGAGACAGCCGAACCCTTGAAGTTGGCGATTATGTATTCGCCGTTGGGAGTCCGTTCGGTCTCAACCATTCTGTCAGTTACGGAATCGTCAGCGCGAAAGGTCGGAGGAATCTGGAGCTTGGGTCGAAGTCGATCGTATATCAAGACTTCATCCAGACCGACGCGGCCATCAATCCTGGGAACAGTGGCGGTCCGCTGATGAACATGCGAGGTGAAGTCATCGGGATCAACACGGCCATCGCGAGCAATTCCGGCGGCAACGAGGGGATCGGGTTCTCCATTCCGATCAATCTGGCTCTCAACGTAGCTCGGCAGTTGGTCGAGCGGGGAGAGATCCAGCGTTCGTATTTGGGAGTCAGTGTCGAACGTGCCTTCAACACGGAATCGGGCACTGGCCCAACTGCACAGCGGCCACGTGGTGCCTTCGTCAAAGTCATCAAACCAAACAGTCCTGCAGAACTAGCCGGTTTACGTTATGGTGACGTCATCCTCGAATTCGATGGAACAGTGGTAGAGAACGACGAACATTTGGTCCAGTTGGTCGGCCTGTCCGCCGTAGGTAATCCTATCGAAGTCGTGGTGCTACGCGACTCCCGATGTATCCGGATTCCTGTAGAGCTCGTCGGGATTCCGAACGTCCACTAGATGTAAGCGCAATCCACGGCCTCCGCGGCCATGGCTACCAACAGCTGTACCCACCGTCATCGTAGCCACCGTCGCCAGACGGTGGATCATCGCAGCAATCCACGGCCTCCGCGGCCATGGCTACCAACAGCTGTACCCGCCGTCATCGTAGCCAC
>JALOQW010000007.1 GCA_025459275.1 Pirellula sp. | reverse complement strand
AGCCCGCTGCAACCCCTGGCGAAGCGCCATTCGAAAAACCAGTGGACCATAGATTGCCAATACTTCATTCCATGCGTCTCTATCCTCCTCGTCGCGTAGACGATCAATCAGGCTTGCACGAGTATCGGATGGACTTGGTAGCATGACTTGATCTTTTGGTTCCTTGCTTCTGCCCATCGCATGGGCAAGACCATGGAACCGAACTGCCTTGAATGTCTTCGACAAATTCCCAAAACTGATTTTACCTCTCCGAACCAGCCCTGGTGAACATAGGTAACGACACCTCCTGCTTTCTTGCACGCGATCTTTGCTTTTCCGCGTGTTTTTCCTGGTTGATCACTTTCCGAAATGGAATCCCAGGAGCTCGTTGTGGCACTCGGCTTCCGCAAGCCCCTGTCCGCTCGAGATCGCAGCCCTGGGGACATACACTTTTCGACAGAGCTCATTGGGGAATGCAGGCTAACTCGACGCAGGCGGGGAGCTGAAACGATGGGGAGTGTCCCCGCAGCGCATCCTTGGAAACCGATCACGATGACGGAGCGTCGTGCCAGTGCGCCTTCGAAGGCGTCGAATCAGTCGGGTGGAAGTCCCGATCAGGGTAACGTTACCGCCCTGTATCCAGAGGTAACTGCGTTTCTCTTGAGAGAAAGGTGGGGAGCAACCCGAGGAGAAAGTCCAGTCCGTAGCGAAAGCGAACTCGATTCGGCCAAGCCTGTCGGGGAGAATGCTGGTAAATGTCGAACCCTTGTCTGTACGACGGCGATCCCACGATCCTCTGTATGGATCAGCCCGTGGGATAGATACAGACAACTGACTTTGGGTGCAGTAACGCGCCGATGCCAAAGTCAGGAAATGGCTATGAGGTGGTTGGAGACGGAATGGAACGAAGTTTCGACGAGATAAGAAGGGAGATCTGTTTTCCTGGCCAGGATAGATTCCCGTCCCAAGACCCCAGCCGGAGATACTGGGTTACCAACTCCAGGCCATCGGACGAGATATCAGGTTCGATGGTATCGAAATCACTGATATCAGGGGCGGGAAGATCTACACCAGGAACAGAAGTCAGAGTCACCGTAGTAGCAGTGACGCCAAGACAACATAACTTGGTCGAGCCAAGGGTGACAGGAAAGTAGTTATGAGTAGGAAGAGACCAAAGAAGCATAAGCAACCTTATACCGCGGTAACAGTGCCGTTCTCGGCTACCCCTCCGCGCGAGCCAGTGACGATTCGTCAATGGGCTCAATCCTTGGTCTGGACCGAAAATATGTTGACGACACTTTTGGAAAACAGAGTGAGAGGAGGCAAATGGCATACGTTGTATGACAAGGTGATGGATCGCGCCAATCTGAGCATCTCAGCAGTCAAAGTTGTTGAGAAGCAAGGAGCTGCGGGCGTCGATCGACAGACCGTGGAAAAGTTTTGGGAAAACCACCGGGAGAACCTCGAACAACTCCAAAGGGAGCTCAAGGACGAATCGTACCGTCCGGCTCCCGTTCGCAGTGTCGAGATTCCTAAACCTGGTAGCCGTACCGAAACTCGTCGTTTAGGCATTCCTACAGTACGCGACCGCGTCGTCCAAAAGGCACTGGTTCACGTCCTGGAGCCCATCTTGGATCACTCGTTTCATCCGCGCAGTTTTGGCTTTCGCCATGGCATGCGATGCGAGGACGCACTTCGGTGTGTCGAACAATTGATGGGTGAAGGTTATGTCTATGTGGTGGATGCAGATCTGAAGAGCTATTTCGACACCATTCCCAAAGACCGACTATTGGCATTGGTCCAACAGAAGATCTCGGATAGTGCCGTTCTACGCTTGGTGAAGAAGTACCTGGACCAGTCGGTCATGTCGACCCTGTCCACATGGACGCCGATCAACGGAGTTCCACAAGGTGCAGTTCTTTCACCACTGTTGGCCAACTTGTACCTCAACCCTCTGGACCACTTGATGTCTGAGAAGGGCTACCAAATGGTTCGCTATGCGGATGACTTTGTCATCCTTTGCAAGAGTGAATCGGAAGCCCGAGCAGCGCTCGAAGAGGTTCGCAGCTGGGTGGAACAAGCTGGTCTGACCCTGCATCCGGACAAGACACACATCGTCGATTGCCGCGAAAAGAGCTTCTCCTTCTTAGGCTATTCGTTTCGGGGCCGGCTTCGGTTCCCTCGCTCGAAGAGTCATAAGAAACTGGTCGATCGGATTCGAGCGCTTACCCCTCGATCCTCTGGAGTCTCCTTGAAGGTGACCATCGATCGGCTCAATCGCATGCTTCCTGGTTGGTTTCGATACTTCCGGCACTGTTTCTGGCACCTGTTCGGTGACTATGATGGCTTCATTCGGGAACGACTCCGTCGTATTCTGACGAAGCGTCACCGACGGAATCCTCAGCGCCTCCCTAGTCACAAACGTTGGAAAGATGCCTACTTCTCTGAGTTGGGGCTATTCAGCCTGCGTGAAGCCCACACTCGGTTCGTTCAATCCATCGGAACCTACTAACCGGAGAGCCGTATGCGGGAAAACCGCCCGTACGGTTCGGAGGGAGGGGAGCCGCAACCCAATGCGGCTTCCCTACCCCTATCATTGCTGACCTGGGGTACTGCGCCGTGATGCGTTAGCTAACCAAACTTGTTGCGGTCGATAACGGCCAAGGGGACTAAACGGATTCTGTGAACCAGTCGCGATACAAGCCACAGCCCCCTGAAACACAACACCGATTGCATAAGTGAATCGCGCTGTGCCCCAGGCTACTACGAGCACGAGGATACATGCATGGTGGAGTGATTACGTCGCGGATCGCTCCGTCGATCCGGTTTACACGCAATACCGTTCAACGAAAGTGGTGGAAGTTGCCAAACCTCCCAGTACTCAAGGATCTTTGGCAAGATCCACTACATTAGGTCCGTTCGTTGAACGGTATTGGGTTTACACTGTGAAGTCCATAAACGGAACTGACCGGCGGAGCGGCCAATAACAAACTGGCTGACCGGCGGAGCGGTCAGCGACTATTGGGGGACTGTCCAGCGTCGCAACCATAGCTCGAGCATGAGCAGATTCCATAACCGATAGGCTTGGTTCGCACGGCCTTGCATGTGCTCATCGAGCAATGCTCGAATCGCTTCGGGCCTTAGGAATGCATGGCATCGCGCGTCACTTCCAAGCAGAGCATCGTAAGTGCGATCTCGCAGCGAGGTTCGAAACCATTTGGCGATCGGGACTCCGAATCCCATCTTGGGGCGATTCCAGATCGCTTGGGGAAGAAGCTCCCGATACGTTTGGTATAGCAACCACTTACCGCGCCCGGAACGCATCTTCAAGGTCACGGGCAGCGACGCGGCCCACTCTACCAAGCGATAATCGAGGAAAGGCTGACGGGCTTCTAAAGAATGGGCCATGGATGCGATATCCACCTTCGTCATCAAATCGCAGGGCAAATATGTTTGCAGGTCCGCAGCCATAGCGCAACTCATTGGGTCCCGTGGTGGCTTGCGAGATTTCCCTTCGGCATCGTACAGCGCATGGCGCCACGCTTGAGTGAGAAAGTCGACTGGATCGCGATCGGGTAGTCGAGCGACCCAGTCTTCCTTGTAGAGATCCAATCGCTGCGCTTCGCCAAAGATCTGAATCCAATTCATGTATCGGTCCGAGGCGGATTGGCCGAGCGCTTCGCAAAAGCGACGAACTCTGCGAAGAAAGGATCTTCGCGCGGACGAGTCAGGGAGACGTTTAAGCCACCACGCGTTACGGATGGTCCCGATGGGCAGCCATCTCTGCAGCTGTTCACTCAACTGCAGCGCTCGATAGCGGTCGTACCCCCCAAACAGTTCATCGCCACCGTCGCCACTTAATGCCACCGTCACACTCCTACGGGTCATTTCGCACAAGTACCATGTGGGCACCGCACTCGAATCACTAAACGGCTCATCATAAGCTTCGGCAAGCCGATCCACGATATCAAGGGCATCGGGTTGCACCTCGAATCGCTCGTGTCTTGTCCCCGCATGATCCGCTACCATTTGCGCGAATGCGGTTTCATCGTGGTCAGCCTCGGAGAACCCGATCGAAAACGTACGGATCGGTTCCGAGAGATGTTTCTGGGCCAGAGTTACGATCAGCGACGAATCGATACCTCCCGAAAGAAACGCTCCCAAAGGTACATCGCTTCGCAATCGCAAACGAATCGCGTCATCGAGTAGCTCTTTCAGTCTTGCTGCGGCGTCGAACTCCGAAATGGATCTTTCCGCAGACCAATCGATGTCCCAATAACGCTCAGTATGCACCTGACCTCGTTCGTAAACAAGTAAGTGCCCCGGAGCTAATTTTTTCACCCCTTGATAGACCGACAGTGGATGGGGAATGTACTGGTAGGTCAAATAAGCATCGATGGCCCCGGCGTCCAGTTCCTTAGGGAATCCGGGGACGGTCACAAGAGCCTTGAGTTCACTCGCAAAATAGAGTTGGCTCCCGTTGTGCCAATAGAAGAGTGGTTTTTTCCCAAGCCGATCCCTGGCGAGAATGAGTCGATCATGTTCTGCATCCCAAAGAGCGATTGCGAACATGCCGTTGAGGTGCGAAAAGGCTTTTACCCCCAGGTCTTCATATAGATGGACAATCGTCTCAGTATCGCTGTGGGTGGAAAACTGATGCCCTGAACCTTCGAGCCGATGCCTCAATTCACGATAGTTGTAGATCTCGCCATTGAAAACAATCCGCACCGAGCCGGACTCGTTCGACATGGGCTGGCGCCCGGTCTCTAAATCGATGATCGATAATCGACGGAAGCCTAAACCAACTCCGGCGGACCATCGCTGATCCACCGTTTCCATGCGGCGATGCGAATTGGATATCCAGTGTCCTTGGTCATCAGGGCCACGATGCACCAAGGCGTCAGTCATTCGGCGCAAGCACTCTTGCGACAAACCAGCGTCGTCTTGCCCCCATACTCCCCCTGCGATTCCGCACATCAGCTACGCTTGCTCCGTTCTTCCTGTCGGCGAGTTATACTCATGCTATCTCACCGGAACCCTTGTCCGTGGTATTCTAGCGTAAGCCTCCGCTGATTTTCCCTCCCAAGCCAATCAGGTGCTGTAATGTCTCCCATTCGTTTGATCGCTATGACTGCTTGTTTGATGGCCGGTTCGACTCCTGTTTCCGAAGCACAGGTCTTTTGGATCGGTGGTTACGGGCCAGGAATCTATGCGAGCCGACTTCAAGCCAATGGCTCGATGGACAAGCCACAGCTGGTGGCCGAGCAACCGAATCCATCGTTCTTCGCGCTCCATCCGACTCTCGATGTTCTCTACGTGGTCACAGAAACAGGCCGAAACGACGCCAAGCAATCCGCTGCTTTGGCAGCGTACCGGTTTGACCGTAAAGCGTATGACCAAGGCCAATCGCCAGCATTGGAACGATTGTCACTCGAAAAGGTCAACGGAGACGTACCATGCCATGTCGCTATCGATCGCGAAGGCCAATGGGCAGTCGTATCGAACTACACAAGCGGATCCGTCTCCTTGTTTCCGATTCGAGCCGATGGTGTTCTGCAGCCCGAATCGCACACGGTGCAACATCAAGGAACCGGTCCCAACGCAGCGCGACAAAAGGAGCCGCACGCCCACTGCGCGGCCTTCGACCCAACGAACCGCTTCGTCTTGGTCGCAGATCTCGGTATTGATCGTGTGATGATCTATCAGATCGATTCGAACACCAAGAAACTTGTTCCAGGTCCCCAAGCCTATCTTGAAATGCCACCCGGCAGCGGGCCGCGTCACATTGCGTTCCACCCATCGGGGGCATTCTTCTTTGTCATCAACGAACTTGCAATGACCATGTCGGCTGCAACATGGAATTCAGAAACAGGACAAGCCGAAATCGTCAACACAGAAAGCACAATTCCCGAAGGAAAGGCTGTCCCCGGAGGCTCGACAGCGGAAGTGCTGGTGCATCCGTCGGGCCGATTCGTCTATGGCAGCAATCGAGGACCGAATACGATCGCGCTATTCACGATCGATCCCAAGACTGGCCGCATCCGGCGGATCGAGAACTTCGATACGCTGGGCAAGATTCCTCGCAACTTCCGAATCGCTCCTCAAGGCACTTTCTTGATCGCGGAGAACCAAGAAAGCGATTCGATCTACTCGTTCCGGATCGATACGGGGACGGGTTTCCTCAAACCGACAGGGTTCTCGATCTCGACCCCTAAACCTGCGTGCATCAAATTTATGGAACGTTAGGATTGCGAGTACAGCATCCAAAGATTGGCGGCGATGCCCAGTGCGAAGATGCCGAGCACAACCCAGGCGACATACCACCACCAGGGTTTGGATTGCTTGCGAGGTGATTCACCGAACTCATCTTCGATGAAGGAATCGTGGTCGAAATCATCTTCCTCGATCCGATAGCCACCCCAGCGAACCGCATGATGCGATTCCGATTGATCCTCGTCGAGCTCGGTAACGCCATCGGCGTCGCGAGCTCGATTGAAGGCGAGCGCAGGTACCTGCCCACATCGATGGCATCGAGACGCATCAGTGCGTACGCGTTTCCCACAATGCGGACAGTCCATGAATTGCATTTCGTTGGGCATGGCAGCTGCTCAGCGGGATGGGTAGTTGTAGGAAGGATTGTCTGGATCGAAGTCCACGTCTGTCAGATTGCAGTTTAGTCGGAGATCCTGGTAAGTGAACTCCTCGTCCAAAAGAGGGTCCCCACCTGGAGTCTCCGGCCACAAGTAGCTGGCATAGTGGATGGGAACTTCATATTCTAGATCGAGGTCAATTTCCGCTCGATGATACGCATATTCCTGGCGATTTCCATCAATTTCTACGCTTTTTTCGGGATGCACCACCACGATTCTCGTGCATCGGCGGCCTAAGAACTCGAAATCCTCGGAAATCGTGACGTCGCAGTCACCTAGACTCCGGTCTCGCATACCCATTTCAATCAGCTTGATCAACAGCCTTTCGATCCCGATGTCGGTGATCGGGTAGCGATTTCCCATCATGGCCAAGCGGCTGGTCGGAGCCAACTCGACTCGGGCAATATTGAGCAACCCTGCTTCATGCACGGTCATCAAATCTTGATTCATCCCTTGTCGCCAAATGACCTCTCTTCCAGCCTGAGACTTGGGCTCCAAGAACTTCAAGTAGACATCGATCGCTCGAGCCACCAACTCCCCTTCATGGATAGCCTCTTGGTTGCTTTCCGACACGCGACTTCGAAGCTTGAGTTCCATCGATACGGCGTCCCCCAATCGCCTCCCGTTGCGCTGCCTCTTGATCAGCTTCGCGGTGTAGTCCTGATCTCGCGATCGATGAAGCTGCAACGCACTTCTTGCCATTTCCAAAACAGGATCGAGTGGATGGGGCGGTGCACCGGCGCGCTGTTCTTGCTCCTTATTGACGGAGATGCGCGCTGTCGACTTCTCAGTATGTTCCGGCGATGATGCCAGAAACCACAAGCTCCCAAAATAGAGCAAAACGACGAGCGCTGTAAGACATGCCAAGCATCCAACAACTAGTCGTGCAAACCGAACTCGGTTCCTTTGGCCAGCCATGGTTGTACCTCCTGCTGATCGATGCGGCGCGCTAACTGAAAACCCAATTGGGTCAATGAAAAGTCGCGGTGGATATGGTGCATCACCAGTCCAGCTCGACACAATTGGCGAAATCCCTCCAAGAATGTCACCGTCACTTCAGGATCTTCGGGGTCGCGAAACGCGATGGTTTGTGTATCCGACAGCTCCACATAAACCGCCAACATGCGTGCCGCAGGGTCAAACGCTGTATTAACGGCCTTGATTTCGATCACCCCCCGATCGCGTGCTGCAACCAGGATCGCTTTGGCTTCCGGTTGAAGGCTTTCCGCTGTCGCCTCGTTAGCGGCAGGAAGATCCACCATAGCTTGACTGCATAACTGCGCGAGGGCTACCAAGACAGGAGCCCCGGCACCTAGAGCCTCCCAGCTTCCGTGCAAGTAATGGTCCACGGGCGTGAGTTTGGTAACCGATCGTATCGGCCGGGATTCTTGTTCATCCATCGAAGATCGCTTGGGAAAGACGCATTGCTGTGAACCAAATTTCACTGATAATCCTAGGCCATCGGAGGCGTCGATCCAAGTGGAATGACGCCGTATACATGGCTTGATGTCATCACCATTTCGTTTTTTGAGGGAGTCACACTCTCATGGCCTTGGTTCCTCTTCGCAAAGTTCTCGATCACGCGGCCGAAAATCAATACGGAGTCGCTGCGTTCAATGTGAATAACATGGAACAGATTCAGGCCATCATGGAAGCCGCCAAAGAAACGAACTCGCCAGTGATCATCCAAGCGTCCCGCGGCGCTCGAGCCTATTCTCAAGACGCCTTTCTCCGTCACCTGATGCTGGCGGCAGTCGAGTTGTATCCCCAGATTCCTATTGTGATGCATCAAGATCACGGCAACTCACCCGCCACTTGTTTGTCCGCCATCGAGAATGGATTCACTTCCGTCATGATGGACGGTTCCTTGCAAGAAGATGGCAAGACTCCTGCCTCGTACGAATACAACGTCGAAGTCACTCGCAAAGTGGTGGAATTGGCTCATGCTCGAGGGGTTTCCGTCGAAGGGGAACTCGGGTGCTTGGGTTCATTGGAATCCGGACATGGCGAAGCCGAAGATGGTCACGGAGCCGAAGGGGTCCTGAGCCACGATCAATTGCTGACCGATCCGGATGAAGCCAAACGCTTTGTCGAAGAGACGGGTGTTGACGCATTGGCAGTCGCCATCGGTACCAGCCACGGAGCGTACAAATTCACTCGCAAACCCGATGGTGCGGTCTTGGCGATGTCCCGCATTGAAGAGATCCACAAGAAGATCCCGAATACCCACTTGGTCATGCACGGAAGCAGCTCCGTCCCCCAAGAGTTGCAAGACATCATCAACAAATACGGCGGGCAGATCAAACAAACCTGGGGTGTGCCTGTCGAAGAAATCCAGCGAGGGATCAAGAGCGGTGTGCGCAAGATCAACGTCGATACCGATTGCCGACTCGCCATCACTGGGGCTATTCGAAAAGTTCTCTTTGAAAGCCCTGAGAAATTCGATCCGCGAGATTATCTCAAACCTTCTCGCACCGCGATGAAGGAAGTTTGCGCAGCGCGTATGATTTCCTTCGGTCAAGCCGGCAACGCCAGCAAGATCAAGTAATCGCCAAAGCGTCTAGGACCCCGCGGCGCCGAGGGGCTCGTGACCGACATTTCGTATGGGTATGTCCGTTCCAAGCCGTCGCAGAAACGAACGCAACAGACGCTCATTCGATTCGGCCGAAATGTCGATTGGCTCCTCGCCTACATGGTTGAGCACGATTTCTGCGACGCGCAGCTTATTTGCATGAGCACTGGTCAACGTCGCTAGGACTTGGTGCACCACTCCTAATCGGTTATTGGCGACGAGGACCAAGGGATAACCGATCGCACGTGCCAGATCGGCGTTGGTCATGGACCAACTGATCGGGGACATCAGTCCGCCTGCCCCTTCGACAATCAAAAGATCGCAGTTCCCAAACCATTGGGCTACTCCTTGGAGCAAGAGACTTTCGTCCACCGATTTGCCTTCGAGCTCGGCAGCGATGGGAGGGGCAAGGGGAGCTTGGAAGGATTGGGGAGTCACCCACTCGATCGGACAAGACTGACCGATAGCTGTCCATAGACGATATGCATCGCTTTCTTCAATCGACGCAGCTCCGCTGGCCGCAGGCTTGTAAGCGCCGACGCGAAAACCCTTCGATCGATACTGCTCAAGCAGCCGACATGTGATGAACGTCTTGCCCACTTCGGTATCAGTACCAGTAACAAACCAACCTTGTTGAGGCTTCAGCATGGATTGGATGACTCCGTTTCGATTCGTCGAGCAAAGATTGCGATGTGTCGTTTTCCAACCCGAGTGAAGAGGATCGTTCGTTGCTGGTCTGATTTGACATCGACAGGAAGTACACGACGCCAGCTCGGCAAATCGATCTCGATACCACGACTCTTTAGTTCCCAAACCGAAACAGGCATCGAACGCGCCACGGCGCGAACCTTCTTGAAATCCATAGCGACGATCGTGAGGATTTCGAACCAACGGAGCATCGGATGGGCCACAGGGAGGGGACTGTAGAAGTATCCGTGCCGATCTCCAATGCAATGGACTCCTAGTCGTTTGGCCAAGGCATCCCCTACCGCTGCTGCTCGAATGACGGGATCCTGATCGGCAACGAACCCTGGGCTTAATTGATGGCTGTCGTGGATGTACTCGGCTGCACCGCTGATATCGGATTCCGAAACGGAAGGGAACACTTCATGATGCCATCCGAGCCGTGAGTTGCCCGCGCTGACCACTCGGGCATCATCGGGCCAACGATCAACTCCCCAGTACCAGCGTTGTTGTCGAACCGAGCCTCCCCACGAAAGCCAACGCATCGCTTGAGGTCTGCTCGCACTACCCCAAGCAAAATCAGGCTGCAAACGAAAGCCTGGGGCAAGTTTCAATGAAACCGAATTCAAACGATGGGCCGCTTGCGAAATCCAATTCCAGGTCGGTTGCGATCGGAATGGATCGATCGTCCTTTCTCCATCCGGCCGGCGGTCGGGGTCGATATTCAAGAACGAATCTCGTTCAAAAGAAAAGGACTCGATATCGCCTGCTTGCAGATCGAGTTCGACATCATTCATTTTCGCGTTGGCTCGCGCGAGCAGGATGGCCATGGGCTGATTATCCACCGCCAGCACACCTGCACGTCTTCGGGCGAGGGCAATTGCGTCCGACCCCGCGCCGCAGCAAGCATCAATCCAATGTGGGGTATGCAACGGAGCATCTCGAGCCGTCTCTTGGGCGGTCCATTCATCCGAGGACTGCTCTAGCAACTGTCGCGTCCAGAACCATCGGTGAGGTTGCTCGACTTTGTCTCTACCTTTGCCGATCGCCAAGAGATGCTGTTCGTGGAGCAGTTCCGCTTGCGAAGAGGAGCAACCGAACTCCGATCGAATGGCCGCCGGAGTTGCAGGACTGGATCGCGCGGACAGCAACCGCCAAATATCCAGGCCGGTAGAGCTACCGAGCCAGGAGTAATCGTCGAGCGTCAACATCTGGTGACGATGTGTGATGAGGGGCGCTTCACCGGGCAGCTCGCGCTGCTCCGCTAAAATGGTGCTTATTCTTCAGGGACGGTTGCATCCGTTCCGGGTGTTGGCTCATCGGCGGGCTCTTGGGTCGTCTGAGGACGAGGAGCTTCGTTGAGCAATGGGAATGCCTGTTCGGCTGCAGCGGTACCTCGATTGACCAAGTCTTCGAGAGCTTCCTTGCGGTAGCTGACTTCCGAATCCTGGAAAACGCGGAAACCGGTTCCGGCTGGGATTAAGTGACCGAGAATGACGTTCTCCTTGAGGCCCACAAGACGATCGACCTTGCCAGCCAGAGCGGCCTCGGTCAAGACCTTGGTTGTTTCCTGGAAGCTTGCTGCCGAGATGAAGCTGTTGCTTTGAACAGCCGCCTTGGTGATACCGAGGAGTTGGACTTCGGCGTGGGCTGGTTTGGGCTTTTTGCCCTTGGCAGCCTTGCCACCGAGACCTTCGCATTGGGCGTTCGAGGTGTCGAAGGCTTCCTTCGGCACGACGGAGCTGACCGAGAATTCGGTATCCCCTGGATCGCTGATCTTGATGCACTTGGCGATATGGTCGTTGTGCTTCTTGAACTCGAAGCGATCCATCACCAGTCCGGCGAGCAGATTCGTGTCTCCAGGGTTCGTAATCTTCACTTTGCGGAGCATGCGCGCGATGATGATTTCGACGTGTTTGTCGTTGATTTCTACGCGTTGCGATCGGTAGACCTGCTGAATTTCGTGGAGCAAGTATTGTTGCACCGCTTCTTCGCCGCTGACACGTAGGATATCGTGCGGAACGAGAGGCCCTTCGACCAGTGCTTGTCCAGCCTTGACGGTATCACCCGAGTGAACGAGGAATCGTTTTCCGGGTGGCACCAAGTGTTCGACTTCCTCACCGCTTTCGCTTCGGACGATGATCGATCGCTTACCTCGTTTGCGGTCTTTGGAAATCTCCACGACCCCATCGAGCTCGGCGACGACGGCAGGATCTTTGGGTTTGCGAGCTTCGAAAATTTCAGTGACGCGGGGTAGACCACCCGTGATGTCTTTCACGCCGGTCGCTTCGCGAGGCATTTCCGCAAGTTCGGTACCCGCGTTGACTTTCTTCCCTTCTTGGACGCTGATGACCGCCTTGTCCGGGAGGTAGTGGACATCGACTGCTTTGCCATCGGCATCTTCGAGGACAATCTGCGGGTGGAATTTACCGCGAGAGTCCATGATGCGACGACGGATATTGCCGCTCGGATCTTTTTCGACCTTGAGCGTTTCACCCTCGACGATATCGACGAAGGATACCTTTCCAGCAACCGTGGAAAGGATCGGAATCTTGTGCGGGTTCCATTCGCAAAGAACTTGTCCCTTGGCGATCTCCTGATCTTCCGCGACGAGCAAACGAGCTCCGACAGGAATCTCGTAGCGTTCCAGTTCACGACCGCGTGCGTCGACGACAGCGATTTCGCAGTTTCTCGTGAGCACGACGTCTTGCCCATCGTCATTGCGAACAAATCGCATCTTGATGAACTTGACCAAACCGGCTTTCTTCGACTTGATGTCGCTTTCTTCCACAGTGGTACCCGCAGCTCCACCGATGTGGAACGTACGCATGGTCAACTGGGTTCCTGGTTCACCGATACTTTGAGCTGCGATAATACCGACGGCCATTCCTTCTTCAACCAAGGCGCCGGTGCTCATGTCCATGCCGTAGCAGGTTCGGCAAACACCAAGCGGTGCATCGCACGTCATCGGCGAGCGGACCTGGATCTTCTCCAAGCCCATCTCTTCGATCTTTTGAGCAACGGCGCGAGTGATCATTTGATTCTCTTCGACGATCGTTTCCGACGTGATGAGGTTGACAATGTTCTGACGGCTGACACGACCCGTGATGGATTCGGTCAATCGCACTTCGACTTTTTCACCTCGGTAGATCACTCCCTTGGTGATCCCCTTGGTGGTGCCGCAATCATTCATGGTGATGACCACATTTTGTGCGACGTCGGCAAGTTTGCGGGTCAAATAACCGGAGTCGGCAGTCTTGAGTGCCGTGTCTGCCAGACCTTTACGAGCTCCGTGCGTGGAGCTGAAGTATTCGAGAACCGACAAACCTTCGCGGAAATTCGACTTGATAGGCGTTTCGATGATTTCGCCGGTTGGCTTGGCCATCAGACCACGCATACCAGCCAGCTGTCGAATCTGTTCGATACCCCCTCGAGCACCGGAGGACGCCATCAAGTAAACCGGGTTCACGTACCATGCACCTCGGTGTTGGTCGGTCTCCATGGCTTGGAGCATGTCCTTGGTGATCAACTCGCGAGCGGCGGTCCAAGCGTCCAGCACTTGGTTGTACCGTTCCTGTGCGGTCATAACCCCCTTGAGGTAATTCTTTTGGAAGGTCATCACCTTCTTGTCCGCTTCGGAAATGTGCTTGGACTTGGTCTCGGGAGTAACGAGGTCATCGGCACCGAACGACAGTCCGCTATGGGTCGATTCACGGAAACCGAGTTGGTTCATGTCATCGAGCAGCTTGATGGTTGCGCGTCGACCGAGCAACTGATAGCAGTCACTGATCACCATCGCCAAGTCGCTCGACTTGAACGATTGGTTATAGAAGTCCATGCCTTCCGGCAAGATCGAGTTGAACAGGATACGGCCGTAGGTGGTTTCCACGATGGCGCCACCCTTGGCACCCGCTTCATCGGTCTTGAGTTTTTGCCCCTTGGGCAATCGCACCTTGATCTTGGCATGCAAAGCGATCTTGCCGAGGCTGTAGGCATAATCAGCCTCCATGGGATTGGAGAAGACCATCCCTTCGCCGGGTTGATCGGGTAGCATGACCGAGATGTAGTTGCAACCCATCACCGTATCCTGCGACGGGCTCATGATCGGCTTGCCGTTGCTCGGTGCAAAAATGTTGTGGGTGCTCATCATCAACGTGTGAGCTTCGACTTGCGCCTCAATCGAGAGGGGCAAGTGGACGGCCATTTGGTCACCGTCGAAGTCAGCGTTGAAGCCTTTGCAGACGAGCGGGTGCAGGTGAATGGCATTCCCTTCGACCAAGATCGGTTCGAACGCTTGGATCCCCATTCGGTGAAGTGTCGGTGCACGGTTCAACAAGACTGGATGGTTGCGGATCGCTTGTTCGAGGATATCCCATACCTCTTCGTCCTTGCGTTCCAGCATCTTCTTCGCGGATTTGATCGTGTCGGCGTGACCGAGCTCTTTCAGCTTTCGAATGATGAATGGCTGGTACAGCTCCAATGCAATCTTCTTGGGCAAACCGCATTGATGGAGTCTCAGACGCGGTCCGACCACGATCACACTCCGGGCGGAGTAGTCGACCCGCTTTCCGAGTAGATTTTCTCGGAATCGACCTTGCTTGCCCTTGATCATGTCGGTCAGCGACTTGAGAGGTCGGTTGCTGCTTCCGAGGACCGGTCGTTTGCAACGTCCGTTGTCGAAGAGGGCATCGACCGACTGTTGCAGCATTCGCTTTTCGTTGCGAATGATGACTTCGGGGGCATTCAAGTCGACGAGTTTGCGAAGTCGGTTGTTGCGGTTAATGATTCGACGATAGAGGTCGTTCAAATCGGAGGTCGCGAAATTGCCGCTGTCCAAAAGGACGAGCGGACGCAGATCGGGTGGAATGACGGGGATGACGTCGAGGATCATCCACTCGGGACGGTTTTCGCTATCGCGAATCGACTCGACCAGCTTCAACCGATTGATCAGTTCTTTCTTTCTCTGCTTGCTGCTTGTCTCGTGCAGTTCTGTCCGGAGTTCTTCCGACAGCTTGACCAGATCGAGGTTCTGGAGCAGCTTGCGAACGGCTTCGGCCCCCATATCGGCTTCGAAGGCGTCGCCGTACTGAGCGCGAGCAGCTCGGTACTCTTCCTCAGTGAGGAGCTGTTGGGCTTCCAGTTCGGTCGTCCCCGGATTGATCACCACGTAGTCCTGGAAGTAAATGACCTTTTCCAGGCTGGTGGTCTTCATTTCGAGCAGGTTTCCCAGTCGGCTCGGCATGGCCTTGAAGAACCAAATGTGAGCCACGGGAGCGGCCAGCTCGATGTGCCCCATTCGTTTTCGGCGAACGCGTGAGTGCGTTACCTTGACGCCGCAACGATCGCAGATCATCCCTTTGTACTTCATGCCGCGATATTTGCCGCATGCGCATTCCCAGTCCTTTTCCGGGCCAAAGATGCGTTCGCAGAACAACCCGTCCTTTTCCGGGCGATAGGTCCGGTAGTTGATCGTTTCCGGCTTTTTGACTTCACCAAACGACCAAGATCGAATGTCTTGCGGACGAGCCAAGGAAATTTTGACGGATGTGTAATCGTTTACGCGATCGTAGGTGGCTTCGGTGGCTGTTGCCATTACGAGTTGCTCCTGGGAACGATATGTGGAATGCGGATGAAATGTTTGGTTGCTAACTTCGGCGCATCGAGTTGTTAAGCTCGATGCGATACTGGATCAAACGAAATTTACAGGCGACGCTTTTCAAGTCGCATGTTGAGGGCCAGGCCTCGAATCTCGTTGGTCAAAACGTCAAAGCTTGCAGGGGTACCAGCTTCGAGAGTGTTTTCACCTTTGACCATCGATTCGTAAATCTTGGTTCGACCTTCGACGTCGTCACTCTTGACGGTGAGGAGTTCTTGGAGGATGTATGCAGCGCCGTAAGCTTCCAACGCCCAGACTTCCATTTCCCCGAACCGCTGTCCGCCGAATCGAGCTTTACCGCCGAGCGGCTGCTGGGTGATCAACGAGTATGGTCCAGTGCTTCGAGCGTGGACCTTGTCGTCCACCAAGTGATGGAGCTTGAGCATGTAGATGTAGCCGACGGTGGTCTCCTGTTCCATTTGTTCTCCGGTTCGGCCGTCGAACAATCGGATCTTGCCGTGGCGAGGTAGACCTGCGGCTTCCAGTGCATCGTTGATGTCCGTTTCGCTCGCACCGTCAAATACTGGCGTAATGGCTTGGAAGCCCGACATTGCACCGGCCCAACCCAAGTGGGTCTCGAGGATCTGGCCGACATTCATACGGCTTGGAACCCCAAGGGGATTGAGCATGATTTGGATCGGAGTTCCATCGGGCAAGAACGGCATGTCTTCGACCGGCAGGATCTTCGAGATGACCCCTTTATTGCCGTGCCGACCTGCCATCTTGTCGCCAACGCTGATCACGCGCTTGGTGGCGATGTAGACCTTGACCATTTGCAGCACGCCGCTTCGCAGTTCGTCACCGCGCTTCATGCTATTGAGGCGTCGATCGCGAATATCGAGCGCATCTTCGACAGCGGGCCAAAGGTTCTTATAAACCTTCTTGACTTCTCCATGCAGCCCTGGATCGAGTCGATTCAGCAAGCGCGACAGGTTGAAGGTCTGAGCCTTTTCGGCGATGTACTTCGGATCTTGGCCACCGGTGAGTGGCGTTCCGTCGTCGTCGGTCAGTTTCCCGCCGATTGCCTTCTCGACCTCTTCGGCGAAGGCAGCGAAGGCGGTGGAGATTTCCTTGTTTCCTTCCGACTCGACGCGCTTCAATTCCTTTTCGAATTCCTTTCGCTCGTCTTCGGACAAGCTCATGCGGCGAGAGAATTTCTGGGTATCGATGACGATCCCTTCGACGCCGGAGCTGACCTCGAGAGAATCGTTCTTCACGTCTTCACCGGCGCGTCCGAAGATCGCATGCAACAGCTTTTCTTCGGGCGTTAGCTCGGTCTTGCTCTTGGGCGAAACCTTACCGACAAGGATATCGCCAGGTCGCACGTAGGTGCCGACTTTGACGATACCGCTTTCGTCGAGATTTCGCAGCGCTTTCTCGCTGACGTTGGGAATATCTCGCGTGAACTCTTCGCGTCCTAGCTTGGTCTCGCGGATTTCCACATCGAACTCTTCGATATGGATCGACGTGTAGACGTCTTGCTTGACCAACTCTTCGCTGATGATGATGGCATCTTCGTAGTTGTAGCCATCGAACGACATGAATCCGACCAAGACGTTGCGTCCCAGCGCGAGTTCGCCGAGGTAGGTCGATGCTCCGTCGGCGATAATCTGTCCCTTCTCTACCTTGTCGCCGATATTGACGATGGGCTTTTGGTTGAGACAGGTTCGCTCGTTGAGGCCCTGATATTTCTTGAGGTGGTAGATGTCGTTGCCGACTTCGATGCGAGTGGCATCGACGAAAGTGACCTTCCCTGCGCGTCGAGCGCGGACCACCATCGAGCTGTTCGCAGCGACTTCCTTTTCCAAGCCAGTGCCAACGATGGGAGGTTCGGCGACCAGCAACGGAACGGCTTGTCGTTGCATGTTGGAACCCATTAATGCCCGGTTCGCGTCATCATGCTCCAAGAACGGAATCAAACCGGCCGAAACACCGATCATCTGGCTAGGTGCGATGTCCATGTACTGCACTGCTTCCGGAGCGACGATCTCGAAGTCGCTTCGGTGCCGAGCGATCAAGCCAGGTCCTGGAACCAACGCGGAATCCTTCACCGCCAAGTCGGCAGGTCCGATGTACGCATCCGATTCTTCATCGGCTCGCAGCCAAACGACGTCATCGGTCACCCGACCGCCATCGACTTTGCGATAGGGCGTTACCAAGAAACCGTATTCGTCGACGCCAGCGTAGATGGAAAGCGAACTGATCAAACCGATGTTGGTACCTTCCGGAGTCTCGATCGGGCAGATTCGTCCGTAGTGAGAAATATGGACGTCTCGGACCTCAAAGCCAGCCCGTTTCCTGTTCAAACCACCAGGCCCAAGGGCTGAAAGGCGGCGCTCGTGTGTCAGCTGGGACAGAGGATTGGTTTGGTCGACGACTTGAGACAATTCGCCTCGACCGAAGAAGTACTCGATCGCAGCGCTGATGCTCTTGGGATTCACCAAGGAGCGAGGAGTCATGTCCTCGACCTCTTTCAGGCTCATCCGTTCCTGGACGGTACGTCGAAGCTTCAAAAAGCCCTTTCGCAGTTCTTCGCAAGCCAGCTCGTCGATCGTTCGCAAACGGCGGTTGCCCAAGTGGTCGATATCATCGAATCGGGCTTCGGAATCCTGGTCGAACAGATTGATCAGATACGTGATCGAGGCGATCAAATCTTCGGGCCTCAACGCCATTTCATCTTCAGGAACGCTCAAACGGAGCTTGCGATTCACCCGGAATCGACCGACGCGCCCGAGACGGTATCGATTGATGTCGAAGAACTTCTCATGGAACAGGCTCTTCGCCTTTTCAAGTGCGGGTGGGTTCCCCGGACGAAGGCGCTGGTAAATACGGAGCAAGGCTTCTTCGTGGCTGCTCGTATTATCCTCGGCCAATGAATTGAGAATGTACGGGAACTTCGGAGCTTCCATGACTTCGACGGATTTCACTCCACTGTTGCAGATCGCTTCCGCGATTGCCTTGCTGATCTTGCCACCGGCCTCGATAAGAATCTCACCCGCTCGCTCGTGTTCGGGAGGGAAGACGACGTCGTCGCAAGCCACCTTGTTTTCGATCTTCGGCACACTTCGGCCATCCGAGATCTTTTCCGTCTTCATTTCATAGAATGCGGCCAGGATATCCGTGTCGGTGCTGAGCTTAGGAGACATCGCCCTCAGCAGGGTGATCACGGAGAACTTACCACTCTGGTCGATCCGCACCGAAAGGGAATCCTTCTTGGTGACATTGATTTCGATCCAGCTACCTCGCTCCGGGATCACTCGGCACGAAGGGAGCTTGCGGTCCGTGGTCCCCTCGGCTTCTTCGACAAAGTCCACGCCAGGCGAGCGGTGCAACTGGCTGACCACGACCCGTTCCGCACCATTGATAATGAACTCACCCCCGCCGAGCATGACCGGGATATCGCCCAAATACACTTCTTCTTCGAGGGGCTGCTCGCGCTTCAATCGCAACCAGACCTTGAGCGGCTTGCCGTAGGTCAGCCGCAGTTGACGGCATTCTTCGGGTGTGTACCGAGGCTTGCCCAACTCGAAGCGCAAGTACTCGAGGGCTACCGACTTGTCGTAGCTCTCGATCGGGAAGATTTCTCGGAACACGCTCTCGAGACCTTGGTTCTTCCGCTTGTCCGCGGCGATGTCCTCTTGTAGGAACGCTTCGTAGGAAGCGGTTTGGAGCACCGTCAAATTCGGGATTGGAAACTGGCTGCGGCCAGTTCCAAACACGCGGGTCTGGGAAGGCTGAAGTCGTCGCTTTGCGGATGTTGCCATGGGAGACTAGCGAGTATTGATAGGTGACGCGGAAATTAGGGATGAAAACCGGGACGCAGGAGCGATGAACCAACAAGGCCGAGGCGTTGTTCGATCAATTCTTCCTGCGTTTGCTCGGGTCGGTCGGACGAGGGGGCAACAACGGAGGTAAGTCCGTCGTATGCGGGAACGCGGAGTTCCAGGACAAAGGGGGCCGTAGAGGTTTGGTTGAGTGACTGTGAACGGCAAGCGAATGGTCCAAAGCACGTCCCCCAAATGGCCAAAGAAAGAACGAGTGACGCAGTCTACGCGATCGGAATCCAACGATCTGCAAAGGTTGCCCTCATTCACAGCCGCATAGTGTAGCGTCCGAACTAGGACCAGAAAGGCCAATACGCCCTCAAAATCGATTCTTTTTTAAGAATTTCACAAAAAATGGCACTCGAATCGCACAGGGCGACTTTTCAGGAGTTTCTGTCCGTCGCTGGGGGCTACTCAACGTGCCCAGTCACCTCGAAGTTGAAATTCTGCGATCCAGCCATCCACCCGCCCTAACTCCTCCGCAGTCAGGGGGATGTGGAGAGCTACGGCCGTTTCCTCGATTTGCTTTGGCCGCTTTGCCCCTACCAATGCGACCGCGATGCCGGGCTGCAGCAGAGACCAGGCGATGACCAACTGAGAAACGGTGCACTGTTTGTCTCGAGCCATGCTTCGGAGTTGGTCCAAGAGATCCTGAGCCGCCTGCCATTGCTCTCCTTGGTAAATGGGGTACTTCCGGCGTCGATCGGCTGGATCCAAAACATGATCGCGAGCCATTCCCCCCGCCAGCAGTCCCTTCATCAGAACCCAATAGACCACCAGGGAAATCGACTGGCTCTGGCAGTAATCCCGAAGAGAGAGGACGCTGTCTTGCTGGAACATGTTGAAATAGGTCTGGACCGCAACCACCGGGCATCGACCATGAAACATCTCTAGCTGTGGCAAGTCGACGTTGCTGACCCCTGCCCATCGCACCCAACCACGATCGACGACGTTTTTCAGGGCGTCGGCCGATTCTGAGAGCGGAACCTTAGGATCCGGAGCGTGCAGATACATCAAGTCGACCATGTCCACGCGAAGGCGATCCCGAATTTCGCGGGCCTGCTGGATGATGGCTTCCGGCCGCGCGTCATTCATCCATACTCCTTGATCATCTAAGCGGGCACCCACTTTGCTGGCCAAGACCACTCGCTCCGGTCGCCCTGCCAAGGCCTCGGCAATCACGCGATCGCTTCGACCACCGATCCCATAGGCGTACGCGGTATCGATGTGGTTGATTCCGAGATCCAAGGCGCGATGGATCGTCGCCACAGAGGCTTCGTCCGTCACTCCGAGACTCGTGATGCCTGCCATAGGCCACGCCCCCAGTCCGATCCGATACACCTCTAAATCGGAGTTTCCAAGACGGACAGACTGGGTACGAATTGGTGAGGATTGCATAGCCGACGGGTTGGGAACGTGTTGGAGGGAATCGGTCGATGAGCTATGATTCTAGCCGCTCCGCATTGTTCTATGTGATCTGTTGTTCCGCGAACGTATCTGTGACTCCATGACCGAGATTGTCGTCCCCGCCGTTGGTGAAAGCATATCCGAAGTTCAAATCAGCCAGTGGTTGAAGAAAGAAGGGGACTGGGTCGCAGCTGGCACCGACCTCGTCGATCTGGAAACCGAAAAGGCTTCCGTGCAGATCTCCGCACCCGTCGATGGATACCTCAAAAAGATCCTCAAGCCGAACGATCAGTTCGCATCGGTTGGGGAAGCCATTGCGGTGTTTGAACCTGCGCCCAAGCCAGAATCCCCAGCATCCGCCACCCCAGCACCTGCGACGCCAGCCCAAAGTGGTCCATCAACCACAGGTGGTACCGTTGGAGGCAACGAAACGGGCGGACACGTCATGCCAGCCGCTCGTCGCATGATGGAAGACCAGAACCTTTCGCCATCCCAAGTGGCCGGAACGGGGCCTGGTGGCCGAGTCCTCAAGGAAGATGTCGCTCGCGCCGCCGCGAATGCCAAGCCGACAACGGTCGAGTCGACGGCGATCAAGCCGACCACCCCACCGGTAACCTCCACGCCAACGTCGACTGCCCTCCAGCAAGGCGAATCGCATCGCAGCGAAGAGATCAAGCCAATGAGCATGATCCGCCGAACCATCGCAACACGATTGGTCCAGGCTCAGCACAACGCTGCACTGCTTTCGACGTTCAATGAAATCGACATGCAACCGGTCATGCAGCTTCGCAACAAATATCGCGATGCCTTTGCAGAAAAGCATGGAGTGAAGCTGGGCTTTATGTCGTTCTTTGCAAAAGCGGCATGTGAAGCGTTGAAGAGGTATCCTTCGGTCAATGCCGAGATCCGCGGAAACAACATTGTGTATCGCCATTACTACGATATCGGAATCGCGATCGGCGGAGGGAAGGGCCTTGTCGTTCCTGTTTTGAGAAACGTCGAACGGATGGGCTTTGCCGAAATCGAACGGACCATCGGCGACTATGCAACCAAAGCCATGGCAAACAAGTTGATGCCCGAAGATCTCGAAGGTGGTACATTCACAATCAGCAACGGAGGGATCTACGGTTCGCTTCTCTCCACGCCAATCGTCAATCCACCCCAGAGCGGCATCCTCGGACTGCATGCGATCCAAGAAAGACCGATCGCACTCAATGGCCAAGTAGTCATTCGCCCGATGATGTATGTCGCATTGACCTATGACCATCGCATCATTGACGGTCGTGAAGCCGTCAGCTTCTTGAGAACCATCAAGGAAGTCGTCGAAGATCCTTCGCGATTGTTCCTGGAAATCTAAATGGGAAACCTGAGGGATCCATGATGATGCAGCTTGGGTTTGTAACCGCCATCCTTCCAGAACTGACATTGGATGAAGTCATCTCGATCGCGCAGCGGATTGGCTATCGCTGCATCGAGGTTATGTGCTGGCCTCCCAGCAAAGCGGATCGTCGGTATGCCGGGGTAACGCACATCAACGTGGCCGACCTTTCGGATGCGCACGTCGCGGCCATTCAAAAGAAGTTGACCGACTCCAATGTGTCGATCAGCGGACTGGGCTACTATCCGAATTGCTTGTCGCACGATCCGGAAGAAGCCGAACGCTGCACGGAACACCTCAAGCAAGTCATTGCGGCTGCGCCGCGACTCGGCCTGACACAAGTCAACACCTTCATCGGTCGAGACCACACGCAGTGTGTCGAAGAGAACTGGCCGCGCATGCTCAAAACGTGGAAGCCGATTGTGGACGTCGCTGAAAAGCACGGAGTCCGGATCGGTATCGAGAATTGCCCGATGCTGTTTACCAAGGACGAATGGCCGGGGGGAAAGAATCTGGCCTCTTCACCGGCCATTTGGAGACGCTTGTTTGCGGAACTCTCGAGCCCCAACTTGGGCTTGAATTACGATCCATCTCACATGGTATTTCAGCAGATGGATTACCTGAGACCGATTCGCGAGTTCATCGACCGTATCTTCCACGTGCATGCCAAAGACGTTCGAGTCGACACACATCACTTGGATGACGTCGGCATCTTGGCCTACCCCAATCAATACCACTGTCCAAAACTACCCGGACTCGGCGATGTTCAATGGGGTTCGTTCTTCTCCGTCCTGGGGGATTCGGGATATCGCGGCCCAGTATGTGTCGAAGTCGAAGACCGGGCTTACGAAGCCACGCTCGGTGACCGTGTCGAGTCGCTGGCACAAAGTTATCGATATCTTTCTCAGTTTGTTCCCAGCTAATCCCACCAAGCTGGTTTTTTCTTCCCTCGCAATCCTCTCTCGCCTCGGAGTCCTCTGGCATGTCCTCTCCAAGTTCCGACAACAAGCCTGCGGGCCAAATCGCAAATGTGATGAACGAGACTCGGGTTTTCCCACCCAGTTCCGAGTTCTCATCGAAGGCCAAGATCGGGTCTTTGGCAACGTACGAATCTCTGTATCAAGAGTCGATCGCCAATCCGGTCGCTTTTTGGGAGCAACAAGCGCGCGAACACTTGCATTGGTTCCACCCCTTCCACACCGGCTTGGAATGGAATGAACCGTTCGCAAAATGGTTTGTCGGAGGCAAGACCAACGTTTCTTACAACTGCTTGGATGCTCACGTCGCCGCAGGCAGAGGAGATCGCGTGGCCTTTCACTGGGAAGGGGAACCCGGTGACCAACGGACGATTACCTACGCTCAACTTCTGGAAGAAGTATGCAAGCTGTCGGCTTCGCTGAAGAGGCTTGGAGTCCAGAAAGGAGATCGCATCAGCATCTACATGCCGATGGTTCCCGAACTCCCCGTCGCAATGCTGGCCTGCGCTCGCATCGGAGCGATTCATTCCGTGATCTTCGGAGGCTTCAGCGCCGAGGCCATCGCCGATCGAAACAACGATGCCGAAGCCAAAGTCGTGATCACCGCCGACGGAGGATGGAGACGCGGGAAGGTGCTCCCTCTGAAGCAGACCGTAGACGAAGCCCTTCAAAAGAGCCCAAGCGTCGAGCATTGCATCGTTTTGAAGCGAGCCGACAATCCGGTGGAGATGCAGTCAGGTCGCGATGTATGGTGGCATGAACTGATCGCGGATGCCCCTTCCGATTTTCCAGCCGAACCTCTCGATAGCGAGGACTCGCTTTTCATCCTCTATACCAGTGGCTCGACTGGCCGGCCGAAGGGGATTCGCCACACGATGGCGGGCTATAATCTGTACGCCAAACGCACCTTTGAGTGGGTGTTTGATTACCGCGAAGAAGATATCTTCTGGTGCACAGCCGATTGCGGATGGATCACGGGCCATTCCTACATTGTGTATGGCCCTCTGTCGGCCGGTGCTACCCAAGTTCTGTACGAAGGGGCTCCCAACTGGCCAGCTGAGGATCGATTCTGGGACATCATCGAGCGTTATCGCGTATCGATCCTCTATACAGCACCGACGGCGATTCGAGCCTTCATCAAGTGGGGGGATCATCACGTTGAGAAACATGACTTGTCGTCCTTGAGGCTTCTCGGGAGCGTCGGTGAAGGGATTAATCCCGAGGCATGGATGTGGTACTACGAGAAGATCGGAGGAGGTCGATGCCCCATCGTGGATACGTGGTGGCAAACCGAGACTGGAGGGATCATGATGTCGCCACTCCCGGGTGCGATCCCTTGCAAACCTGGCTCCTGCACCAAACCTCTCCCAGGTATTATTCCACGCATCGTTCACGCGGACTTCTCCGACGTCGGGACGAACGAAGGTGGTATGCTGTGTATCGAAAAACCGTGGCCTGGTATGCTTCGCGGTATTTGGGGCAACGATGATCGCTATCGAGATGGATACTACGGCAAGGTACCCCATATGTACTTGACCGGTGATAACGCTCGCCGGGACGAAGATGGCTACTACTGGATCATGGGGCGCATCGATGATGTGATCAACGTTTCGGGCCATCGGCTCAGTACCATTGAAATCGAATCGGCCCTTGTCAGCCATCCCGCAGTGGCCGAAGCGGCTGCCGTTGGTCGTCCAGACGAACTGAAAGGACAAGGCATCGCGGTTTTCGTCACGCTCAAAAACCATGATCCGAGCGACACCATGCGCGATGCGTTGAAGAAACATGTCCGCAAGGAGATTGGTGCATTGGCCGTGCCTGATGATGTTCGCTTCACCACCGCGCTTCCCAAGACACGCAGTGGCAAAATCATGCGTCGTTTGCTCCGAGACATCGCGGCTGGTAAAGACTCCACCCAAGACACATCGACGTTAGAGGACTACAGCGTGCTCGCGCGTCTTCGAAGCGATGAGGAATCGTAGGAACATGCCACAGCAACCAAAGATCGTCGTTAATCCACCATCGACTCCCATGCATCCGATCCCTGACGGGATGATCGATGCCATTCATCACGGCGATTGCGTATCGTATTTAAGGTCGCTTCCTGAAGCCTGCGTGCCATTGGCCTTCGCCGATCCTCCATTCAACATCGGTTACGATTACGATGTCTACGATGATTCTTTGGAAACAGACAAGTATCTATCGTGGTGCCAGTCGTGGATCTCGGAGTTGTATCGCGTCTTGATCCCCACCGGAACGTTTTGGCTGGCGATCGGCGACGAATATGCAGCAGAACTAAAGATCGCCTCGCAAAAAGCCGGCTTTCATTGTCGCTCCTGGGTGGTGTGGTATTACACCTTCGGCGTGCATTGCAAAAGCAAGTTCACTCGATCTCATGCGCACTTGTTCCATTTCGTGAAGGATCCTAACCGGTTCACGTTCCATGCAGACGCGGTTGCGGTTCCATCGGCAAGGCAGTTGGTTTACGCCGATGCTCGAGCCAACCCCAAGGGGCGCATTCCCGATGACACATGGATCCTCAGGCCGCAAGATTGCTTTGACGGTTTGAAGCCGAACGAAGACACATGGTACTTCCCTCGCGTCAACGGCACCTTCAAAGAGCGTGCAGGGTTTCATGGATGCCAAATGCCCGAGCAACTCTTGGGTCGCATCATCCGCAGTTGCTCCAATCCAGACGATGTTGTCCTCGATCCCTTTTCCGGGAGTGCGACAACGTTGGCAGTCGCCAAGAAACTAGGGCGACATTTCCTGGGATTCGATCTGTCTCAAGAATACGTCGCCCTCGGGACGGAACGCCTCTCTCGCATCGCTGTCGGTCAACCTCTCGAAGGAGCGGTCGATCCCAAAGCCAGTGCCCCCGCAACGCATCAAGGGAAACAGCGTGGAGAAAAATCCGCCTCCAAACCCCGTTCCAAATCCAAGGGTGCCACGGAATCCCTTCCTCTCTTTGACCTGGTCGCGGATCAAGATGAACTCTTGCTCGAAGCGTTCGAGGCCAGTCATCGCGGCGCGAGTGTCGATCGACTGATCCTCGACTCCATTCTCAACGAGGATTTTCATCGCGCATGCGATCGTCTGAAAATCGAGGGATCCCACGAACAACGCAACCGAACCCTGTTGCGCCTTCGCAAATCAGGACGATTGCTGCACATCGATGTCGATTCCGAACAAGTCGTTGCACCGAAATGGTCAGAGCTGGATCTTTACCTGTTTGCGTCGGAGATTGCCTGGCGAAGGGTTGCGGATCGGTATTCCGTTGATTTGGTCGAGCTGTTTTGCGATGTAAGATTGGCATCTCAGTTCGATGCTTTCGCCGCGAGATATTCCCCTGGATTTACCCCGTTGGAATATCGTTGGGGAACGTTGATGCTGCAGGAAGCGATACGCTCCGTGCCAAGATTAGATCAAGACACTCCATGGGACGCAGAACCTGGGCTTCAGAGATGGGAATCCGCACAGGCGATTCCACTCTCCGATGTTCCCACGCATTCCTTTCCTGCTTCACCAGCGGTTTACGCGTTGGAAGACCAAGCCACAGAGCAAGCTCTCTACATCGGCGAGACGGGTAATTTGAGTCTTCGCATCGAGCGCCAGTTCGGCGACGGGAAGCTCAGCACGCTTTACGACACCTCGCCCGAACGAGCCAACATTCGCTTTCTAACGATCCCAAGCGACCCGAGTCGCAACCAATGGCGTCGTACTATGCTCCTCGAACGGTTCCCAACGAACTGGAACGTTTAAACGCAATACCCTTTCAATGAAAGTGGGATAGGCTTCTAGCCAATAGTGTTCGGCACGGGATTTGAATTGTCCTCGAATGCGAGTTTGGTTACATCTTTGTCAGCTGAATGTGGCGCAGAAATCTGGCACGTTTCTC
>JALOQW010000158.1 GCA_025459275.1 Pirellula sp. | reverse complement strand
CTTCAAGATCAGGGTGGAGTCGTTGTGCCATTGCTGAAGAAGATCGGGGCCCCTGTCGACAAAATCCAATCGACCACGGACAGCGAGATTCAGAGATTTCCTCGGTCAAGTGGCGGACGTCAGCCAGGTATTGGACCGAACCTTCAGAAGTCGCTTGAAGCAGCAGCTGCTGCCGCAGAGAGCATGAAGGACGAGTTTGTCAGTACCGAGCATCTGTTGATTGGCCTTTGCCGAGGCGATAAGAACGTTTCTGAGCTCTTAAAGCTGTTAGGGGTTACCGAGAAGGAGATACTGGCAGGTTTGCAGACGGTGCGCGGTAGCGCTCGAGTTACCGATCAGAGTCCTGAAGGCAAGTTTCAAGCGTTGGAGAAGTACGGGGTCGACTTGGTTGCGTTGGCTGCCAAGAACAAACTCGATCCTGTCATCGGTCGGGACAGTGAGATCCGGCGCGTTATCCAGGTCCTGTCGCGGCGGACGAAGAACAACCCTGTCTTGATCGGCGAGCCCGGCGTTGGCAAGACCGCGATTGCCGAGGGTCTTGCCCAGCGCATCGTTCAAGGGGACGTCCCTCAGTCTCTCAAGAATCGTCGCGTGATCGCGCTCGATATGGGTGGCCTGGTCGCAGGGACCAAGTTCCGCGGCGAGTTCGAAGAGCGGCTCAAAGCGGTGATTCGTGAAGTTAAAGATGCCGAAGGAGAGATCATTCTCTTCATCGACGAGCTGCACACGGTCATCGGTGCAGGATCGGCCGAAGGTTCGAGCGATGCAGCGCAACTGCTGAAGCCAGAGTTGGCTCGTGGCCAATTGCGTTGCATCGGTGCCACCACGTTGGATGAGTATCGCAAGCACATTGAAAAGGATGCGGCCCTCGAACGTCGATTTCAACCGGTCTATGTGGGTGAACCTTCGGTGGAAGATACCATCACGATCCTGCGGGGACTAAAGCCGAGATACGAAGAACACCATGGAGTCAAGATCCGTGATGCCGCTTTGGTGGAAGCAGCCAAGCTATCGCATCGGTACATCGCTGACCGATTCTTGCCGGACAAAGCCATCGACCTGGTCGATGAAGCGGCAGCTCGTTTGGCCATGGAACGCGACAGTGTTCCCTCGGAGATCGATTCACTGCAACGCAGGCTGCGTCAATTGGAACTCGCGCAGCGACAGTTGAAGGAAGAGACCGACGAAGGGATCGATGAGGCCTTGGAAGACATTGAGACGGAAATGTCGGAGGTTCAGCGCGAGCTTGCCAGCCTTCGGGAACAGTGGGAGTCGGAGAAACTCGGGCTGTCGGACGTGAAATCGGTCCGCCGCTCTCTCGATCAAGCCGAGGCGGATTTTCGCAATCTGGAAACTTCGATCAAGGACAAGCAATCTGCCGGTTTCGCTGTCAATGAAGCGGACTACCAGAAACTCTTTGAACTGGACCAAAAGCGACGTAAGTTGCGAGAGCAAGTCGAACAGGAAGATCAACACGATGGAAAACCCGAAGCGGACCATCCTAAGCTATTGCGCACTGAAGTGACCGCCGATGAGATCGCGGCTGTGGTCAGTTCCTGGACCGGAGTGCCTGTATCTCGAATGCTGGAATCCGAACGGAACAAACTGCTGGTCATGGAAGATCGCTTGCATCAACGCGTGATCGGCCAAGACAAAGCCGTCGAGGCGATTAGCAACGCAGTGCGCCGAAGTCGCAGCGGACTGGGTGACCCCAATCGGCCGATCGGTTCGTTCCTCTTCCTTGGCCCTACCGGGGTCGGCAAGACGGAACTGTGCAAAGCCCTGGCCGAAGTCATGTTTGATGACGAGAACGCGATGGTCCGTATCGACATGAGTGAATTCATGGAGCGTCATACGGTATCTCGCTTGGTCGGAGCCCCTCCGGGGTATGTCGGTTATGAAGAAGGAGGGCAATTGACCGAGGCTGTCCGTCGGCGTCCTTACAGTGTGGTGCTGCTTGATGAAATCGAGAAAGCACACAATGACGTGTTCAATATCCTTCTTCAATTGCTCGACGATGGCCGGTTGACCGATGGTCAGAACCGGACGGTGGACTTTACCAACACGATCGTTGTCATGACGAGTAACGTAGGGAGTCAAATGATCCAGCGTGTCGCAGACGAAGGGGGTGGGACAGAGGAGATGCATCAAGCAGTCCAAGAGTCGCTCAAGGCCAGATTCTTGCCTGAGTTCTTGAACCGAATTGATGACATCATCGTGTTCGAGCCGTTGCGAAGGGATCAGATTCACAAGATCGTCAGTCTGCAACTGAAGCGACTTGAGAAGCAATTGGCGGAGAACCATTATCGCCTCAACGTCAGTGAGCGGGCGATCGAAGCCATCAGCTCCGAAGGATACGATCCGGTCTTCGGTGCAAGGCCACTGAAGCGAGTCATCCAGCGGCGGCTGCAGAATCCGATTGCGACTGAGTTGTTGCGACACGACGATACCGACGGCGGAAGCATCCATGTGGACTTTGCCAACGATGAGTTCGTGATCCAGACGTTGCCGAGCTAGTTCGTAGCCACGGCCGCGCTGAACGTAGCCACGGCCGCGGAGGCCGTGGATGGGTTGCAGTGCTCTGGCGAGCGGGGGACGTTAGTCCCCTGTTTCGTGGTATCGAGTACCAACGATCGATGATCGGACGACGCTGCCGAGGATTGCTGAATGCAAGAAACAGTGGGTTAACACCCACCGCTCGCCAAGAACGTAGCCACGGCCGCGGAGGCCGTGGATGGGTGCGAGTTCTCTGGCGAGCGGGGGACGTTAGTCCCCTGTTTCCAGGTATCGAGAACTAACGATCGATGATTGGACGACGCTACCGAGGATTGCTGAATGCAAGAAACAGTGGGTTAACACCCACCGCTCGCCAAGAACGTAGCCACGGCCGCGGAGGGTCGCTTACCTTAAGCGGAGCAGCGCGAGCTGCCCGGTGAAGGGGAACGATAAAGCACAGTTGCGATCAGTACTCACCGGACGGCTCGCGCCGTACGGCACGTAAAGGTGAGGGGTTTGAGGTCCGGAGGACCGGCAGAGCTTAAGCCGGCAGCGAAAGCTGCCGGTATGCGATTAACGAGCATCGCAAAGGCCTGAAGGGCCGAAAGAAGTCCTGATGTTTTGTGCAAACGCAACCACCATTGCGAATCCGTGGTCGATCGCGAATCGGCGCCGTGTGTTGTTCTGTCGCCCCGTCCGGGGCTTGGGCATTCGTGTGGGACGAGTACCCGGACCTTTCGGTCCGGGCTGAAGTTCTGACGGTCCTCCGGACCTAAGACCAACGCTGCTTGCTTTGTGGCATTGACCTTAGCGAAGCAGCAAGAGTTGCTCGGTGCAAGAAACAGTGGGTTTACACCCACCGCTCGCCAAGCCAAATCCTATTCGGCGCTGGGCTGGACCGAACTGGGCCAGGTCAGGTCGTTGTTTTCTGGACGACCTTCGATGTAGTACCAGTTGTGAATCGGCTTGAGGATGGCTTGGACCTGTGCGAGCAGTGCGGTGTCGATGGGCTCCTCAAGCCACGACATCCATTGCGAAATCTCGGCTGCGATGGCACTGCCGATGAGGCAACTGGCAAAGCCGGGATGACTGATCGAGAATTGCAGCGCCAGTTTCTCGATACTCGAGCCATGTTCTGAGCAGTAAAGCGCGGCGTCGCCAGCGATGCGCCGCACTTCGGGGGTGGCTTTATGCCAGGGTGGGAGAGGGAGATTGGTCAGCAACCGCGCGGAGAAGGGTGCTGCGTTGATGGCCCCTACACGATGTTTCTCGGCAAGTGGCAGGAGTCTCAAGGCCATGTCGTTTTGGAGCGTGTAGTGATTGTAGGTGATGAAGCAGTCGATTAAGCCGGTCGGAATGATCCGTTCGAAATTCTTCATCGGGTAACCGCTTACACCGATGTAGCGGACCTTGCCCCGTTCAACTTGACGCTGGAGAGCAGGTAACGTTTCGTCGATGACTTGTTCGATATCTCCGTACTCGATGTCATGACAAAAAACGATATCGAGGTAATCCAATCGCATCCTTTCCAGCGAAACGTCCACACTCTCGGCGACCCGTTTTGCGGAGAAGTCGAAATGGCGAGGGGCATAACGACCTAGTTTGGTGCTGACGACGAGCTGTTCGCGTGGGTAACTCGGCAGGATCTGCCCGAGAAGGATTTCGCTCATCCCGCGACCATAGTAGGCTGCGGTATCGATGAAGTTGATGCCTGCATCCAAAGCCGCATGTACGGCTGACAGCGACGACTTCAAATCGAACTGGCCAAATTCGGCGCCGATGGAAGATGCTCCGAAGCCGAGTCGGGTCAATTCCAAATCGGTCGCGCCGAGTTTCTGTTTTTGCAACGCACTGGTCATCGATCCGGCCACATGCTTTTCTAGAAGTCGTGAATAAACTGGGACGTGATATCCCGTGGAGCAACGATTCTAGCGTGGATGGATCCGAAGCGGAGTGGGGTTCTGCAGAGTCGGATTCTAAAGGCGGCCGGGCTTCTGTCGGTTAGCCAGAGCGAATTGATCGAGCAATTGCTGTGTGGAGTGTTTGAACCCCGATAGCGCATGATCCTCGATGAGGTATCCCTTTTTGGCCTTGAGAATCGAGAGAGCCAACGTCTGTCGGTTCTGCCATTGCTCCAGAGTGAAGCTGCGGATGTCGACGTAGGGCTTATCGAGCTTTGCGGTGAATTTCGGGATGAAGTGAAATCCATCCTGAGCACGAACCACGGTGTAGTGCATCGCACCGTACAACGTGGCGACACCCAAAACCAGCCCAAGGAGGAAACTCTCGGTTCGATTCATGTCTTGAGCCGTTCCCTTTGAGAAAACCAGGTGAATTTTTCTTTGAGGCTTGGCTTGTACGAAATCGAGGGATCAGGTGTCAAGGTCCGACGTTTTAGGTTTCCGGCGGAGATTTATCGTCGGAGTCCCGGCATTCGGGTTGGGAAGGGGGAGGTCCTTTCAGCCGCCCTGCTCGCCGAAGTGCATCGACGAGGACCATTTCGATTTGCGCGTTCATGCTACGGAACTCGTCTTCGGACCAGCGGCGCACCGCTTCCATCATTTCCGGGCTGAGCCGTAGCAAGAACGAATCGCGTTTGGCCACGAGCAACGCTCCTTGGACAAGAAGGCGAGAGTTAGTTGTAGATGGAACCGGTGTTCACGACCGGTTGGGCATGCCGATCGCTGCAAAGGACGACCAACAGGTTCGAGACCATGGCTGCCCGTCGTTCGTCATCGAGCTCGACGATCTTGTCGCGACTCAGATGATCTAAGGCTTGCTGCACCATACCGACGGCACCTTCAACGATCTTGGCTCGCGCAGCGACCACGGCGTGGGCTTGCTGGCGCTGCAGCATGGCCGCGGCGATTTCCGGAGCGTAGGCCAAGTGACTGATGCGAGCCTCGATGACTTCGACGCCAGCTTTCTCGAGCCGCTCTTGGATGTCCTTTTTCAGTTGGTCGCTGACTTCTTCGGTGGAGCTCCTGAGTGAGAGTTCGTGATCTTCGCTGTCATAGGGGTGGCGGGTCGCCAGATTTCGTAGGGCCGATTCACTTTGTACTGCCACGAAGTCCTCGTAGTCATCGACCTCAAAGATAGCTTCGGCAGTATTGACCACACGCCAGACCACGACGGCCGAGATTTCGATCGGGTTGCCGTCACGATCATTCACCTTGGAGGGGCGTCCATGGGTTCGGGACTTCTGTTGAACGACCACACCGGCTTCGTTCTTCTTTTCCGCCACGTTTGCCGATCCCGTTTCGAAGTTGCGGACCCGAAGGGAGATCTTCTTTTTGCTGTAAAACGGATTGATCCAATAAAACCCCGACTGGCTGACGGTGCCGACGTATTCGCCGAACAGGAGCAGGACACGGGCATCATTGGGCTGAACCGCGATGAAACCGAAGAGAGCAATGAAGCCAGTGACAACAACCAGAGCGCAGACGATCATACCTGCGACGCGTGGTAACGACGGCTCGGACATACCTGCGGCAAACGCAATAAACAGGATTGCCCCACCAAAGAGGGCCAGTAGGCAAACAATTAGCATGCCCCAGCCCTTTGAGGGGACCAACGATTTTTCGGTGACGGTATGACTCATCGGAACAACTCTCCTTCTATGCCTTTGGTTAATTGACCCCCATACTTCAAATGATAGCATCGCTATGATATCACTTTGATATGTTTACGCTATACCATTCGGCTGGGAAGTAGACGAATCTGGGCGCGAAGTCGCAAAAGATTTTTTTTCCGGCGAGCGGCGACGTAGCCCCCTTTTTCCATCCCCTGTTTCAACGTGTCGAGATTTGAGGTTCGGTGAGTTGACCAGGCGGTTGAATTGGCGAGGGTTACTAGAAAGACGGGGTTGATACCCACCGCTCGCCTGGATCGTACCCACGGCCGGGGAGGCCGCGGATGGGCGCGCTGGTCCATCGTCAGATGAGGATGATTAGCCCACTGGGACGTTGATCGGGGCCAATTGGTAGGCTCGCGAACGGAAGAGGAACTCAGTCAAGTTACCTTCGTGAGGCTGCAGCCAATTCAAGCGGTTGGTCGGAACCGGGCCAATGTTTAAGCGATCGATGTTGGTAGCGTTCGTCAAGTCATCGATCCAGGCTTCGTCGGCCGTGATCGCGGTTGCAATCAGTGTTTGGCCGATTGACTTGATCATCTCCTTCTGTTCGCACTTCACCACCGATGCGAAGGGGAACATGTACTCTTTCGCGGCGACTCCACAAGATGCAGAATTCGCGTGAACCACCATCGGTCGCAAATAGGCGCAGCGTTCTCGCTCAACCAATCGATCACCGTACGAAGCGGTCATGTCTTCCACGCCCGACTCGCTCAAGTCTTGCTGGATCATTGCCCACGTCCCCGTCGCCATCTGAGGATTCGTGAACGCGGCCAACTGAGCACGATCGTCGGTCGGTGGAAGGACCTCCATCGGCCCAATTTTGGCTGCCAGGGCTTCCGCGATTTCTCGAGTGTGCCGCGATGCCCAAATGCCGGAAGCGTTGATACAGCCACGACCGGAATTGCTGGCCACACTCTCCACCATCAAGTCCAAGTAGTCTTCCCAATGGTCTACGATATCGTCACCCAAGAGGATCTTGGAGAAACCGGGACCGTGGGCTTGGACGCGCGGGTTTCCGGAATACTGCTGAACGGTTTGGGCGCTCCCAAAGATCATGCTCTTGGCACAGCGTGCCATGATGGTCGATCCAACATCGTGACCGCCTGGGTAGAGACAGAAGGCTTCTGCGGGGATCCCTGCTTCGATAAAGGCGCTGATCATTCGGTAGGGAGTCCATGGCTCTTGCGAACCGGGCTTCAGAACGAGACCTACCTGCAGTGCGACCGCAGGCAACCACAGCGTATGTACCCCAGGTGAGTTATTAGGCAAGACCGCCCCCAGCACTGGAGACTGGCATTGGAAGCTAACGGTCACATTTCGACCTTCTTCCCCATACCCGCGCGACATGATCTCAAGATCCAATCCTCGCGTCAAAGCATCCAGGATTTTTCCCATGTTGCTTAGTACGAAGGAGTTCTTCTTCATGTTGCTGCGGCACATGTGCTCGGGGAGTCCCGTGCTGGCCGATTGTTGGTGGACGAATTCATCCACCGATTGCGTCCCATCTCCGATCGGAAGGGCCGCATTCTCAAACAGTTGAGCCGCCTTCTCGCAACGTCGAATCAGTTCCTCCGGCGGAATCGATCGCAAAGCCTTTCTGGCCTGATCGCATTTGCGCATATCCATTTGCACCATGCCGCCATTGACTTGCCCAATCTTGGCGATGGCCTCACCGGTATCAAAGTGAATCACATCGAAGGAATCGAGGGACTTGTAAGGCTTGCCCCAGCGAAGAGGGTGAATGGTCAGCATGAACAAACTCCAACGGCTTAAGTGAATGAATCGAATCGGCCACAGGTTGCGAACCGAGATGGATGTTAGTAAACACCCACAGTGGTTGTGGAAGCAAACCCGCGGTAAGGACGGACACCTGAGACTCCATCCCACGGATATTTCTCGTACGGCATTTCGCGTTCGCCTTCATCTCGTTCCAGGAAGCCGGGAACGAAGAACTCCTTGGTCATGGTGTAAAGCTTGACACGCCCTGTTTCACCGAAGCCAACGATCTTGTTCGGGTCATCGAAGTCAACGATCTCGACCACCGCTCTTGGTTGCGGCGCGTAATAGGCGATGGTGTAATCGTCTTCATCGGTGATCGGACGGGAGCAAGCTAAACCCATCAGGGTGTTGCCATACGTAGGTGTCATGTACACACCACTTTGATCGGGAAGACCACCCAGCAATTCCTCGACGCAGAATCGAGTCCATTGAGGGGTGAACTCGGTACCGCCCGAGAAGATGCCGGTGATTCCAACTTCAGCGATACTCGTCCCCTTCTCCGCCAAGCCCATTGCCAGCGACTCCAACAACTTCGGCGTTGTGAACATACACTTGATGCTGTGATTTGCGGTCAAGATCGTGATGGCTTGGTCGATGCAATGCTTCTTGTACTCTTCAAGATGCTCCATCCAGCCCTTCTTGATGAGCTTGATGACCCAACGAGGATCCAAGTCGATGCAGAAGCAGATCCCGCCGCGATATTGGCACAGATGTTCGACTGCCAAACGAAGTCGTCGAGGACCGGAAGGCCCGAGCATCAACCAGTTCGCGTTCTTTGGAAAATACTCATCCGGCAATGTGTGGCTAAAGTTTTCGTAATCGATTCGGAAGTCATCGATCACGACGCGGCTCTTAGGGATCCCGGTGGTTCCACCCGTTTCGAAAACGTAGGTTGGCTTGCCCGCAAGTCCCTTGGGGATCCAGCGTTCGACCGGTCCGCCTCGCAACCATTCATCTTCGAACAGAGGGAACTTCTTGAGATCGTCGAAACCTTTGACTTCGGTGAGGGGATCGAATTTCAGCTCTTTCTTTTTTGCCAGCCAAAACGGGGATCCTGTCGACTCGTGGAAATGCCACTGAACCGTTTCGTAAACATGTTGATCGAGCGCCTTGCGAGCCTCTGAGACTTGCGCGTCACCCGCAACCCAGGATGGATTTGCCACTGTCATGGTT
>JALOQW010000511.1 GCA_025459275.1 Pirellula sp. | reverse complement strand
ACATGAGGTGGCTCGTCACAGAGACCATGCCTCGGCACACGTTCGACCAGACTTGGGATAATTGGTCGGGAGGGATTGCGGCCAAGAAACCGAGTCGCCCCAGATTCACTCCCAACACGGGGCGTTGGTTTTGGCCCATCTGACGCGCCGATTGCAGAATGGATCCGTCTCCACCGAGCACAACGACTAGGTCGGAGTCGCATTCGGTGAACTCGTAGGAGAACTTGGTATCGACTGCAACGACATCGGCGTCTGCTTCCAAGAGCTTAACGATCGTAGGCAATTCAGAAGCGACACGTGGGCGATTTGGAGCTGCCAATACGACGACCCGCGGGCGAAGCCTGCCTTCCGCGATCCAGCGCATGGGAGCTTCAGACACGGTCATACTCCCGCAGCTTGAATATCAGCGTAGTTTTCAGAGAGTTGGCGACATGTTCGAGCAATCCCGCTGGCATCCAATCCCAGTTCTTGGAGCAACTCATTCCGTTCACCATGCTCGATGAAGCGATCTGGGATACCCAAAATCCGCATGATGCGCGTATCCCAACCGTGCTGGCATGCGGCTTCTAGGACAGCCGATCCGAATCCGCCGGCCAAGGCACCTTCTTCGACGGTGACCACAAATCGGCACTCTTCAAACAACTGGCCGAGCAGATCGACATCGAGTGGCTTAATGAACCGACCATTGACGACGGTAACGTGGATTCCTTCTTGCTCCAGAATTTCCGCTGCGGCGAGCGCCTGTTGCAACATGGCACCAATGGCCACAATCGCACCATCGCTTCCGCGGCGAATCACTTCGGCTTTGCCCAACTCAATCCGTTGCGGCGTTCGCTCAAAGGCGAGGGCGCTGGTCTTGGGATAACGGATCGAGCAGGGGCCATTATGTTTGAGCGAAAACTCAAGCATTGGCTCAACCTCGGTCGAGTCTCCGGGTGCCATCATGACGATGTTCGGGAAGACCCGCATGTAACCGATGTCGAACAATCCATGGTGCGTGGGGCCATCAGGGCCAGTCAAACCCGCGCGATCGAGCATCATGGTCACGGGCAGATTCTGTAGCGCGACCTCTTGGAAGATCTGATCGTACGAACGCTGCATGAACGTACTGTAGATCGCAACGATCGGACGCAGGCCGACTTTGGCTTGTCCCGCTGCGAACGCAACCGCATGCGACTCGCAGATACCGACATCGAAGAACCGGTCGGGGAACTCATCGCGAACCGGTTCGAGTTTGTTTCCTTGGCACATGGCAGCCGTCATCACGGTCACTCGTGAGTCACGGCGCATCTGGCTTGCGATGGCGTCTCTTGCATAGTTGGTAAATGCCGGCTTCTCACCGACGCTCAAGACGCGAGGGTTGCCATCTTCGTCTTCAAATGCAGGGGGGGTATGAAAGTAAACCGGGTCTTTCTCAGCCGGCTTATAACCGCGACCCTTTTCCGTCACCACATGCAGTAACGTGGGGCCTTTTTGGTCGCGGACCATCTCGAGGTATTTTCGGAGGAGCCGAATATCGTGTCCGTCGATGGGGCCGATGTATCGGAACCCGAACTCTTCGAACAGCATCCCTCCGACCATGCCAGCTTTGACCCCTTCCTTGATCTGGGCCAAGAGACGCTCGGTGGGGTCGCCAAAGACTGGAAGTCGATTCAAGACCTTGACCACTTCGCTCTTCAGTCCCGTGTAGAACGGGTTGGTGCGAAGCCTGTCGAGATAATTGGCCATGGCGCCGACACGGGGGCAGATCGACATCTTGTTGTCATTGAGAATGACGATCAGGTCCTTGTTCAATTCGCCGGCGTTGTTCATGGCTTCAAAGACGATCCCGGAAGGGAACGCACCGTCACCGATAACGGCGATACTCTTGCGATCGGAGGCGTTCAGAAGATCGTCACCCGACTTCAATCCAAGTGCGGTTGATACGCTGCAACCTGCGTGGCCGGTCATGAACAAGTCGTATTCGCTCTCTTGGGGGTTTGGGTATCCCATCAGTCCGCCGCGCAGCCGAATTGTCTTGAACTCGCCGTAGCGTCCTGTGATCAGTTTGTGTGGGTAGATCTGATGGCCGGTGTCCCAGATCAAACGATCCTTGCGGAAGTCAAATACGCTATGCAGGGCCAAGCACAACTCAACGACTCCGAGATTGGACGCGAAGTGAGCGGTGCGAGTTGCCAAAAGATTGCACAGCACATCCCGAATCTCGAGTCCCAATTGGTCCAACTCTTCGACCGACATCGATCGCAGCGGCTCCGCCGATTCCAGTTTGGACAGCAGTTTATGAACCCCCATCAATTGCTCCTCTCAAGGATGTAATGCGCGAGTCCTACCAAGGACTCATTCCTGTCCCCTAAGCATTCGATTGCCGCGACGGCATCTTTGATCCAAGCTCGGGCTTGTTCGCGACTCTCTTCGACCCCGAAGACGGTTGGATACGTCAGCTTTCCTCGAGCTGAGTCTTTACCCGTAGCTTTTCCAGTGTTCTCACTGGTGCTTTCAACGTCCAGTAGGTCATCGACGATTTGGAAAGAGATACCGATGGCGCGGCCATAATGCGACAAGGCGACTTGCTGAGATCGTGTGGCGCGACCTGCGATACCACCCAATTCGACGGCCGCTTGGATCAAGGCGCCGGTCTTGCGGCGGTGGATGGCTCGCAGCCAGGCAATTTGTTCTTCGTGAGGCATGGCGACGGCATCGCGCTTTTCGGCGAGCAAGTCATCCATTTGACCACCGACCATCCCTTCGCATCCGCAGGCTTTGGCCAGAACAAGGCTGCTGTCGCGAAGGGCGTCCAGTGGCAGATCGCTTTCATACAACGTTTGGAAAGCGAGGGGTTGGAGGGCGTCCCCCGCGAGAATGGCGGTGGCTTCATCGAACTGGATGTGACACGTCGGTCGCCCACGGCGGAGGTCGTCGTCATCCATGGCTGGCAGGTCGTCGTGGATGAGGGAGTAGCAGTGGATCAT
>JALOQW010000157.1 GCA_025459275.1 Pirellula sp. | reverse complement strand
GGGGAAAACGTACTCGTTGGTAGCATCCCGTGGCGAACCATGGACGAAGAGAAACTTGTCCTTCTGGTGCATTCGAGGCAGTTCGCTGAGGAAGTCCCAACGGCGATTCACCAGATGATTGGCCCCTGTATCGAGTTGATCTCGAGTCCAATAGATGGCTCTCAAAGCGACTGGGTTGAAGCCGTCGGGGTCGAACAGAGCGGCTTGGTCGTGGTTGCCGAGAATCGTAAGCGATGCCCGCCTGCCGACCAAATCGAGGCATTCATTGGGGTTGGGGCCATAGCCGACGACATCCCCTAGGCACATGATGTCATCGACATTTTGCGTTGCTATGTCGGCAAGCACGGCATGGAGCGCTTCCAAATTGCCATGGATGTCGCTGATCAGTGCCTGCCTCACGAAAACTCCTTCACACGCGTCTCGTTCTTAGTGCGATTCCTGAAACCCGTCAGTTTAGTAGCAACGGGCGAGAATGTGCAGTCCTATCGGTCTGGTTTGTCGGGAGCACGATTCTCTTTGCGGTAATCCCAAGGAGCCTGTGGATTTTCGGTTCCCCACAGTCCGCGCCGGTCTTTTCGGGCCTCTTCCTCCAGTTCGGCAAGGACTTTGGACTGGTTGTATCGTTTGAAATGCCAGGCATGACCGTCCCGAATCATCCGATGATTGATGGAAACATCCTCGGCAAAAACCTGGGCCAGACGCCTGCCAAAGTTGTCTTTCTTCGTCCATGTGATGCGGACTTTGCGGTCTAGGATGAGCTTTCGAAGGGCCTCAGCGGATTCCTTGCCGTAAGGCTGTTTCAGCTCCGGTGCATCCGTTCCTTCGACCTGGATTTCGTGGACGAGGTCCCCTCCGTCCTCTCGAATCTTGAACGAGTCACCGTCGATCACCTTTTCGACGATACCGACCATCTCCTCTTCCTTCGGCTCCTCATCCTTCGGTTCTGTAGTCTTCGGTTCCGATCCAACGGCCTTGGAAACTTCTTGTCCCCAGGCATCGGCATCGGGTGAAAAAAGAGTCACCATACCGAAAGTCGAGGCCAAGATCAGGCAAAGTCCGACTCGAGGGATTCGCAATGAGACGCGTTGAAATTGAAAATTCATGATCTGGATACGAAGATGCAGAGGGAAGGGAATGGGAAAAGAACAGTGCAACCGGTATCTTAACGTTCTCAGGGACCATCGACGAAGGGCTCTTAGGTTAAGAATCGGAACTGCGAAAGAAATAGGGGCTCTATGTCGCAAAGCAACTCGGATTCTCGGCCTGCACGCAAGCCACCGGAACTTCTTCGTCGACGTGATGACAGGCCATTCATCCCGCGGCTGCCTGTATGGCGAGACCACCGCGCCTGGGTATCAAGTTGCGTATTGCACACGTGCCTGCTGGTCTCACTGGCAATTCTGTGGCAACCGAGGACGCGTGGCACCGGTGACACGATCGATCGCCCTATCGGTATTGCGCTGGTACATCAGTCCAATTCCAACCAGGAATACTTCCTGGCAGGAGGAGCGGCTTCCCGTGCCTCCGATTCGAGTGCGCAAGCCAGTGCGAATGCATCCGCTGCCGCCGACGCTTCGGGTCCGCCAGTATCGGTTGAGGACTGGATGAAGGACTTGATGGGCTCCCAAGGTTCCGATGCGCAGCCAAGCCAAGGAGCCAATGGCGCCGGCGAAGGACTCTCTGGGCTTGGTACTGGAACGAGCGGCGCGGGAAGTGGAGCGTCAAAAACAACTGCCTCGTTCATGGGGCTGCGAGGCACGGGGTCTTCGTTCGTCTACGTGCTGGATCGATCCGCTTCCATGCTGGAGTTTGATGCCACGCCGATTCGGTTTGCCAAGCGCGAGTTGCTTAAGAGTATTCAATCTCTGAACGAGAAGAATCAGTTTCAGATTGTCTTTTACAATGAAGCACCCGGATCGCTGACCCCAGGGACGGCGGGAGGAAAACTGCTTCAAGCTAACGAGCTCAACAAGGACAAAGCGATTCGGTTTGTTCAAGCCATCACTCCGCAAGGTGGGACCGAGCATATCCCCGGACTTAAAATGGGGCTGTCGTTTTCTCCCGACGTCCTGTTCTTTTTGACGGATGCGGCCGAGCCCGCCATGAACGAGGCTCAGTTGCTTGAAATTCAGTCCCGAGCCGAGCGTTCACTGACCACCATTCATACGATCCAATTCAATCGCGGACCGGAAAACAATGATGGAGGCTGGATTCGCGATCTAGCTGAAATGAACCGCGGTACCTACCGTTATGTTGATATCCTCACCCTCGAGCCCGCCCGAGAGAACGGTGCCCAAGAGAACGGTCAATGAGCATCTCGATCACGAAAGGCTATGTTGAAGTGCCCACTGTTTATGAACTCGATCATCCTTTGGCAGCCCACCATCTTTCAATTCTTCGGGATGTCGGCACATCCTCTCCGGTGTTCCGAAACCAGGTAAGGCTGCTGGCCATGCTGCTTGCAGTAAAAGCGACAGAGGATCTCGGCTTGGAATCGGTTTCGGTGCAGACCCCTTTGACTCGCATGGAGGGAAAACGCATCACAGGACGGGTCGCGATCGTCCCCATCCTTCGAGCAGGTCTTGGACTCGTCGAGCCCGTGTTGGAACTCCTTCCGGACGCCCAAGTCTGGCATCTGGGAATGTATCGAGATGAAGCGACCGCGACCCCGGTCGAGTACTACAGCAAACTCCCCAAAGACAATCCAGCAACCGTCGGCTTCGTGTTGGATCCGATGTTGGCAACGGGCGGATCCATTGGAGCTGCCGTCAATGCGCTGCAACGTTGGGGCGTGGCAGATGTACGTGTACTGAGTGTCATCGCAGCTCGCGAAGGGATCGATCGATTTCATGCCGAACACCCGAACGTTCGTGTCTACGTGGCCGCGATCGACAATGAACTGAATGCCCACAAGTTCATCGTTCCCGGGCTGGGGGATGCTGGCGATCGCATCTTCAACACGGTTTCCTAACGCGCATGTCGAACGCATCTGACTCCCGTGATCCGTCATCCTTGCGATCGGCGCGATGGTTTCGCCCCGACGACCTTCGCAGTTTCGGTCATCGCTCGCGTCTAAAAGGCATGGGCTTCGATGACGCGGACTTTCGAGACCGCCCCATCATAGCCCTACTCAATACGTGGAGCGACCTGAATACCTGCCACTCGCATTTCCGCGAGCGTACGCTGGAGATCAAGCGAGGCGTATTGCAAGCAGGCGGTTTTCCCGTCGAGATTCCGGTATTGAGTCTGAGCGAAATGCTGATGAAGCCGACGACGATGCTGTATCGCAATCTGTTGGCCATGGAGACGGAGGAAGTACTGCGAGCCCATCCGGTCGATGCATGTGTCCTGATGGGGGGCTGCGATAAGACGGTACCGGCCATGTTGATGGGTGCCATCTCGGCGGATATCCCGAGCATCTTTTTTCCTGCCGGTCCAATGCTCAATGCGCGATGGCGCAATACCACACTCGGTAGCGGGACAGATGCATGGAAGTACTGGAACGAACGTTGCGCAGGGAACCTATGCGATGGCGATTGGCAAGAGATCGAAAACTGCATTGCCCGTTCCGCCGGGACATGCATGACGATGGGGACCGCGTCCACGATGGCTTGCATTGCGGAATCGCTCGGATTCACGCTGCCTCGCGCATCGAGTATCCCCGCCGTGGTGGCGGAACATTCGCGGCTCGCGGTCAGCACCGGTCGCACGGCGGTGGAATTGGCTTGGAATCAACGCAAGCCGAGTCGGTTTCTTCGCGAGAATAGTTTTCGCAATGCGATGACCGTACAACTCGCGATCGGCGGTTCCACGAATGCCATGGTCCACATGATCGCCATGTCGCGACGGGCCGGGTTTCCGCTTACGCTTCGGGACTACGACCAGCTCTCGCGCCAAATCCCTGTCATCGCCAATATTCGTCCCAGCGGCAAGTACTTGATGGAGGATTTCCATAGGGCGGGGGGATTGCCAGGGCTGATTCGACAGCTCGGCGAATTATTTGACTTGAATAGCGAGCGGGTCGATGGCACTCGGTTTATTGACGATATTCCTCATGCGATGATCTTGGATGACGATGTTCTGCGGGCTATGACAGATCCCGTTTACCCAAACGGAGGGACATGTGTCCTCTACGGCAATCTTGCCCCGGAGGGATGTGTGATCAAATCGTCAGCCGCAAGCAAGGAACTGCTCAAACATCGCGGGCAAGCAGTTGTGTTTCGAGGATACGCGGACTTGAAAGCCCGTATTCACTCCGAGGATCTGCAAGTCGCGCCCGAATCGATCTTGGTCCTTCAAGATGCCGGTCCGATCGGAGCACCAGGCATGCCCGAATGGGGCATGCTCCCTATTCCGAACAAATTGTTGCGCCGGGGGGTGCGAGATATGGTTCGTATCTCCGACGCCAGAATGAGTGGTACCAGTTACGGCACTTGCATCTTGCATGTTTCTCCTGAATCACGTGCGGGGGGCCCCCTAGGTCTCGTGCAAGACGGCGACTGGATTGAATTGGACGTGGAGTCGCGCCGCATCGATTGGCTCGTTTCACCCGAAACGGTGCAACAGCGCGAGGCCAATCGGACCTGCGACACATCAGGTCCCGGACGCGGATACACCCATCTGTTTACGAGACATGTGACCCAAGCCCATCAGGGGTGCGATTTTGACTTCCTCGAGGGACGGGATCCAGGGCGGGAACCCGATATTTTCTAGATACCTAGACAAACACGAACCGTAACATGAATTCAGCCTTTAACGATCGCGTCGCACAAAGCGTGATTGCCGTACCGCCGCTAGCGCGATCCAACGACGGACGGGTCGATCGTCACGAGAATGGACGCTTGATACGCCACATCGAAGCTCACGGTGTGTCTACGTTGCTCTACGGAGGCAATGCACTTTTCTACCACATCCGCTTATCCGAATATGCGGATGCATTGCAGTATCTCCTGGACGAGGCGTCACCGAACACTTGGATCATTCCCTCAATGGGCCCTGCCTTCGGGATGATGATGGATCAAGCGGAGATCCTGCGCGACCTCCCTTTCGATACGGCTATGGTGCTCCCGCAACGAGAAATCGCCGACGAGTCGGGCATCCTGACAGGCTTGAGACGCGTGGTCGAGACACTCGGTAAGCCAATCGTCCTGTATCTCAAGCTGGATCGATGGCTATCTCCAGACGCGGTCTCTGCCTTGGTAAAGGACGGGATGGTGTCTTGGATCAAGTACGCTGTCGTCCGCGATAATCCGTTGCAGGACGGCTACTTGTCCGAAATCCTGGAACTCGTTCCCAAGGAAATGGTGGTGAGTGGTATGGGGGAGCAGCCAGCCATCGTTCACGCGCGAGATTTCGGACTCGCCGGATTCACGAGCGGTTGCGTTTGCATTCGCCCCGATTTGTCAGCCCGCATGCTCCAAGCGATGCTTGCTCGTGATTGGCAGCAGGCCGATATGCTCCGTGAACAGTTCACAGAATTGGAGGACTTGCGAAACGAAATCTCTCCGATCCGTGTCTTGCATGAGGCGGTTCAATCGTCCGGCATCGCAAATGTCGGCCCGATCCAACCGTTGGTGGGTGAAGTGACGGATTCCGAGATCCGTCACAGAATCACCGCAGCCGTACAACGACTTCTTTCGATGCCTGGATCTACGGATTAGGCGATGAAGCCAGGAACAATCGCTTGCTGAACACCCGCGTGAACCCAATGTTGTTGTTCAGGGAGTTCGCCGTGAGGTTGATGTTCGTGATCTCGTTCGTGCCTGAGTTCCCTCCGGTCGATCCGGGATTCGCAGCTTGGAAAACGAAATCGGTTGGGGTTCCGGTCCGAACGGTGTAGGTCCCTGGATTTACGTTCGCGAAGGAGTAGTTCCCGTTGGCATCGGTCGTTGTCGTGAGTGTGACAGGAGTGGTGGTTCCTGTGGGAGTTCCGGTCAACGTCACCGTTTGACCAGCGATCGCACCGTCGCCTGTGTCATTGACGCTGTTGCGATTGACATCCAAGAAGATCCTTCCGGCAAAGCTGACCACGGGTGGTGCCGTAACGTTCGTGGTTATCGCTTGGCTTTGATTGTTGTTCCCGTTCGAATCGTTGGCTGCGGTTACCGTTGCCGTATTGGAAATGTTGCCCGTCACGTTGACACCGACCGTGGCACGAATCGTGACGATCGCCGTTTCATTGGGATTCAATGTCGGAATCGTCACGGTCGCAACGTTGTTATTGGCGCTGACGTTGCCTGCTTGGCTTCCATTGATCGTCGATGTTCCTCCTTGGAACGTCAGCCCGGTCGGGAGCGTATCGCTGACAAGGACGTTCGTTGCGGACGATGGACCTGTGTTGGTTACCGTGAGAGTGTACGTCAACTCGGAACCGGCAGTGATTGTGGCTGGACCGGCCTTCGATATGCCTGCATCATTCTGAACCGTGACCGCCGTTGTCACTGTATCTTGATTGTTTCCGTTCGGTGACTCGATGGTTGCTGTATCGGTGGTACTGATGACAGCACTGTTGATCAATGATCCGGCCACTGTGGCGGGCAAAATCGCGGCGACGATTTGAAGCGAGTTAACGTTGGCACCCGATGCCAGATTACCGATGGCGAAGATGATGTCATCGGGATTGGCAGGGTTCGTGTCCGAGGCACTTGCAGGAACGGTGACAGGAGAACCATTCAAGGTTGCGCTGATGACTCGAATGCCATCTGGAATATTGTCAGCAACCTGAACTCCGATCGCATCCGACGGACCATTATTCGTGGCCGTCATCGTGTAGGTGATCGTATTGCCCGAAATGGCTGTGGCAGGTCCATTCTTGTCGATTGCGAGATCGACCGTGCGCGGGGCCGTGGCGACTACCGAGTCCGTGTTGTTGCCAAGAGTCGAGGGATCCTCGAAGTTGAGGGTCGTATCCGTTGCAGTGATCGTGGCCTGATTGGTGAAGTTCCCTGTGGTACCCTGAAGAACAACTCCGACGAGAGTGATCGTGGTTTGTGCGCCGGCTCCCACTGCCAGGTTGCCGACATTGATGATGATATCATCGGGATTGGCGGCGTTGGTATCCTGGGCCGAGGCCGGGATCGTAATCGTGTCGGTGGTATCACTCGATGTGACACTTACGATTCGTATGCCATCAGGAATGTTGTCGGTGACCCGAACAGTGCTCGCATCGCTTGGGCCATCATTGCGTGCCAGGATGGTGTAGGTAAACGTCGAATTTGGAGCAGCAACGGGAGGGGTCGCAGTCGATGGCGGATTGGTCGCTACCGTTTTGTCGACGACCAGGTCGATGGTTCGCTGAATGTTGTTAGTTGTATCGTCGTTGACTGGAGTGGAATCATCGGAATCACCGGAGGCGACATTGGTGAATGAAGTCCCTGTGATCGTCGATAGAACTTGAGCGACAACAGTAACGACAACGTCAGTGTCCGTAGTCGGACTGTCTACGCCGACTTCAGGAACATTCACGATGAAGCTGTCTGGATTGCTTCCCGTCCCTTGGGTTGGGGTGGCTGTACCGACGTTGGAAACAACACTGATCAGATTCAGTCCAGCCGGAAGCGTGTCGCTGATAACGACATTACGAGCGGATGCAGGACCATCGTTTCGCAACGTAATGGTATAGGTGACGTTGCTCCCGATCGGGACCGTCGCAGGTAGGCCAGTCTTGGTAATTGCCAAGGCCGCGTTTCGGGTCACAGGCAGAGTGTTTTGAGATGTATTCGGGAGGTCATCGGTCTCAGTCCCAAGGCCACTGATCGATGCCGCGTTGACAATGGAAGCCGGGGTTCCGGAGCCCACTGTGTTGGGGAGAACCCGCGCGACGACCGTGATGGTCCGTTGTGTGGTCGCACTTGCGGCCAGCGTTCCAATGGTGACGCTGATGTCATCTGGGTTTGCACCGGTCGTGTCTTGAGCCGAAGCTGGAATCGAGATCACATCTCCCGCGTTGCTGGATGTAACGCTGATCACCTGAATGCCGTCAGGAATGTTGTCGAGAACAACGACTCCAGTGGCGGGTCCCGGACCATCGTTCCGGGCGGTCAATGTGTAGGTGATCGTCGATCCAGCCGCCGCTTCCGTTGCCGTGGATGTCTTGTTGACCGTCAGATCAAATAGCGAGAACAACCCGAAATCGATCGCATTGTTGGTATTGGGATTGGTGTCGCCATCATTGATCGGGGCTCCACCCGCAGCCAACACGATCAGAGATGATACAACAGCGCCGCTCCCAATCGCCGTTCCTACGTTCGCGTTGTTGGTCTCACCAGAAGGAACTGTCGAACTGACGACATGCCCTACTGCAGCACCACCACTTGTAAAGTTCGATGCTGGCAAGACGACGAAATAGGAATCTGGGAAGAGTCCCGAGAAACTATACGTTCCGTTGGCCCCGGACGTTGCGACGATGGGATTGCTGGATGCGTCCAATGCAGGGTTGTCGTTGTTTGGATCGAAGGTGCCGTTATCGTCCGTGTCGACGAATAATTGCAGTTGAACACCTGCTACGCCCACTTCAGGCGGTGTCGCCGTCGTATCAAACAATCCGTTGTTGTTGCGGTCCGCGAAAATCTGATCGCCGATACTCATCGGCGTTAGGTTCGCAAAGTTACGAGTGAATACGTTCGGTCCGATCGTGCTGAAACTATCGATGATCGAGTCGGCCGAATCCGGCCCGGAAATTTGTATTTGGATCGCACCGACTGCTGCGAAATTCGCTCCCGAACCCGTATTCGTAACGAAGTCCGCGAATGGGATATCCAAAATCTGTGTCGTTGGATCTCCCGGTGCCGCAGGCAAAGTCGTTGGAATGTTCACCGTACGGTTCGAAGAGTTCGCACCGCTGTGAACCGTCACGGTCAATTGCGTGCCTGCTTCTCCGCCGATGAGGAATCGAAACGCATTCGCCCCACTCGCTGTCAGATCGAGATTTGACAATCCGGTATTGTTGAGTGTTTGTGCGTCATTATCGACACCGTCGTACGTGACGATCCGAGTACCATTCGCAAGTGCTCCGAGATTGGAAACAAGCAGTCCGGGGGTTGCGAGCTCGTTGGCGGAAACACTTACGTCACCGGCGGTTGCATCGACAAAAATATCGCGTTCGCCACCCACAGCCTCCG
>JALOQW010000510.1 GCA_025459275.1 Pirellula sp. | reverse complement strand
CTATGGGCACCCTATCGCGCCCTGGCACCCGCATTCAACATGGAGGGAGCGTTCAATCACCTTTCGTTGGAGTTGGACCAAAAAGCCAATGTGTCGGAGATTCTTCATCGCGTCGATTTGCTAACGCAACCCTTCGGAGGATTGGGGGCGTATGACCGCACCGAACAGGAGTCGCATCAGCGAGTGACCGATGAAATGCATCAAGTGCGATCCATGGCGTTTCTTTCGCCATCCATCTTTCTGTTCGTGACTTTGTTCTTGTTGCATATCGTCTTTTCGAGATTGGTACACCAGCAGCGTGAGTCGATTGCGACCCTTCGCGCCTTCGGTTACTTTCCATGGGAAATCGGTTGGCATTACACCAAGATCGTGTTGGTGTGGGTTTGCTTGGGCGTAGGCATCGGACTCGCGATTGGGATGCGTGTCGCTGTCTGGATGGGATCGTTGTACATGATGTTTTTCCGATTACCGGTTATGGATCCTCCCACCTTAAGCTGGGAATGGATCGCCGCGGTGTCGATGTCATTAGCCGTTGCGATTCTAGGAAGCTACGCAGCGATTCGCAGTGCGATGCAGTTGCCGCCAGCCGTCGCAATGCGTCCCGAGTCCCCCACGACCTTTCGGACGGTGACCTGGGACGGATGGGGGATCGGAAAAAGCATTGGTCCCCTGGCTCGAATGGTCGTGCGGCGACTTGAGGCCAATCCCTGGCTTTCCCTCTTCTCGGTTCTCGGACTCGCTTTGGGGTTGGCGATCGTTGTGCTGAGTGCCTTCATGGAAGATGCCATCGACTTCGTCCTCGATAATCAGTTTTCGATTTCCCAACGTCAGGACATGACCTTTACCTTTCACGAGGCGTGTTCTGCAAGCGCCTATGCCGATGTGATGAACATTCAGGGGGTCATTGCCGCAGAACCGTTCCGCGCCGTACCGGTTCGATTGCACCACGGCCATCGAACAAAGCGACTGGCGATCATGGGACTTGAATCAGAACCTTCCCTTTTTCGAGTGATGGATGACCAGAATCGAAGTATCGATTTCCCCGATGGAAGCGGCCTGACCATCACCCGAAAGCTTGCGGATCTCTTAAACGTGCAGCGCGGGGATACGGTTGAAATCGAACTTCTAGAGGGGCAAGAACGCACCATCTCTGCAACGGTCCATACGGTGTTTCCCAACTACACCGGGCCAGCTGCGTACATGAGCCGAGCCGAGTTGCATCGACTGCTCCAAGAAGGGGAGCAGATTTCGGGAGCGTTTGTCAGTATCGACATGGCCCAGCGTGACCATGTTTATTCCCAGATCAAGCAGACACCAGCCATTACCGGCATTCTCGACAAACGATCCGCCATGAAAAATTTTAAGGCGATCGTTTCTCAAAGCACGTTCTGGATGCGAACCATCAATGCCTTGTTTGCTGCCTTCATCGCCTTCGGAGTAACCTACAATTCCGCTCTTATTGCGTTCACAGAACGAGCGAGGGACTTGGCGACCATGCGCGTGATGGGATTCTCTCGCTCCGAATTGGCTTCGATCCTTTTGACCGAGACCGCCATCATTACGTGTCTGGCTATACCGATCGGGATCCCGTTGAGTTATGCTTTTTGTTACGTGACAACGCTGGCAATCGATACCGATAGCCATCGTTTCCCACTCATCGTCGATCGCGGTACCATCATTTACGGAATCGCCGTCCTATTGATCTCGGTTTCTCTATCGTGCCTTGCAGTCGTACAGATGCTAAAGAAGATCGACATGTTGGCTGTTCTTAAGGTGCACGAGTGACCAAGCGACGATGGAGTCGGATGTGGCTCATATTGCTAGCCGCGAGCGTCATCGCCTTCTTGGTGTGGGGGTTCATGCCCAAGCCAATTCCCGTCGATGCGGTGTATGTGCGCAAGGGTACGATTGAAGTGACTGTGGACGATGACGGGGAGACGCGAGTTCGGGAGCGTTATACGGTCCTCAGTCCACTCACGGGAAAACTGCAGCGTATTCTCCTGCACCCGGGAGATGTAGTGACCCGCAGTGACTCCGAACTGGCCGTCATCGAGCCGACCGATCCTAGTTTGCTCGATGCTCGCGCACGGACTGAAGCCGAAGCGCGCGTCCGTGCGATGGAGTCGGCCAAACTGCGAGCAAACGAAGCCAAAGAGATTGCGCAGGAGTCCCTCGCACTTGCTCAACGCGAGTACGAAAGGGGACAAGGACTGACGAAATCAAACTCCATTTCCGCCGCTGAGCTAGACCTATTGTTGCATCGCTTTCGAACCGCAGGTAGCGAAGTACGGGCAACGAACTTCCTGATTGCAATTGCCGAGCACGAGCTTGCCCTGGCCAAGGCAGCACTGATCTCCACACAATCGTCGACATACGAGTCCATGCGGTTGACCTCTCCCATCGATGGTGTGGTCTTGAAAGTGTTTCGAGAGGACGCAGGGTATGTTTCTCCGGGTACTCCGCTGATCGAAATCGGTGACCCCGCAGATATGGAGATCCAGGTCGATGTCTTGTCGACTGCGGCAACACGGATCCAGCCTGGCGACCGAGTCTACATTGAACATTGGGGGGGCGGAGAGAAACTACTGGGTCGAGTTCGATTGGTGGAACCATCCGCCTTCTTGAAAATCTCTGCATTGGGCGTAGAAGAGAAACGGGTCAATGTGATCGTTGATTTCGATAGTCCTTGGGAGGAACGCAAGGCCCTGGGAGATGGATTTCGCGTGGAAGCACGCATCGTCGTGGATCAAAGTGCCATGGATCGCGCGATCGTTCCGACGGGAGCGCTGTTCCGTGACGGGGATCGCTGGAACCTGTTTCAAATCAAAGACGGGCGGGCCCAGATTTGCAATGTGACCCTTGGTCTCAGCAACAGCCGCGAAACCGTCGAATTGCTGGATGCGGCCGGAAATCGGATGGATTCGGTCAACTACGCGGACGAAGGTGACTGGGCCATTCGCCAACGCACGCCGCCGG
>JALOQW010000509.1 GCA_025459275.1 Pirellula sp. | reverse complement strand
CGAATGGCCGAATGCGCATGGCACTGCGGTGATCCTGGAGTGCAATACGACACGACCATCAACAAGTGGCACACGTGCCCCAACAGCGGTCGCATCAACGCCAGCAATCCGTGCTCGGAATACATGTTCCTCGATAACACGGCCTGCAACTTGGCATCGATCAACTTGATGAAGTTCCGTCGCGAAGACGGCTCCTTCGACTATCAAGGATTTATGGCCGCTTGCCGCTTGTTCTTTATCGCCCAGGAGATTCTGGTCGACCATGCGGCGTATCCGACCGATCAGATTGCGCACAACAGCCACTTGTATCGTCCGCTCGGATTGGGCTACTCCAATCTCGGATCGTTGATCATGACCAGCGGGGTTCCCTACGATTCCCCAACGGCGCATGGACTTTGCGGTTCGCTGACGGCGTTGTTGCACGGTGCCGGTAATCTGGCCAGCGCTGAGATGGCTGGCGTGGTCGGACCGTTCGCTCGCTATGAAGAGAATGCTGAACCGATGATGCGCGTCATGCAGATGCACCGCAACGCCGTCGAGCAGATCGACAACACTGGTCCTCAATACTTGAAGGATGCAGCCCGCGAAGTCTGGGATCGCGTACTGGAGCTTGGACGCAAGAACGGCTTCCGAAACGCTCAGGCCACCGTGCTTGCTCCGACAGGTACGATCAGCTTCATGATGGACTGCGACACAACCGGGATCGAGCCCGATATCGCGCTGGTGAAATACAAGCAACTGGCCGGTGGCGGAATGCTCAAGATCATCAATACCTCGGTTCCGCTCGGCTTGCGAAACCTGGGGTACAGCCCGGAGCAAGTCGTCGATATCGAGAAGTACATCGACGATCGAGATACGATCGAGGGAGCGCCTCACTTGAAGGATGAGCACCTCGCAGTCTTTGATTGTGCCTTCACTCCTGCCAACGGCACGCGAAGTATCCGCTGGCAAGCCCACGTCGAAATGATGGCCGCTGCTCAACCCTTCCTTTCAGGGGCCATCAGCAAGACCGTCAATATGCCCAAGGACACCACGGTCCAAGACATATCCGATGCCTATTTCTGGGGTTGGCAACTTGGATTGAAGGCGATCGCGATCTACCGCGATGGCTCGAAACAAAGCCAGCCGCTGTCGACGAAGACCGAAGGCAAGAAGGCAGAGGAGGCAGAACCCCAAAAAGTAGTGATCAAGCCTCGTCGTGAACGGCTACCCGACACCCGAAACTCGGTCACTCACAAGTTCAGCATCGCCGGGCACGAGGGATACATCAATGTCGGCCTCTATCCCGATGGTCGACCGGGGGAAGTCTTCATCACCATGGCCAAAGAAGGAAGCACCATTGGCGGCTTGATGGACTCGTTCGGTACCGCGATCTCCATCTCCCTGCAGTATGGAGTTCCTTTGGAAGTCTTGGTCAACAAGTTCAGCCACACTCGGTTCGAACCGATGGGCCATACCAACAACCCAGACGTACGCTTTGCCAAGAGTGTGGTCGACTATATCTTCCGCTGGCTTGGGCTGACTTTCCTCGCCAGCTATCGTGAAGAACAAAAGGCCAAAGCCGAACTGCTGGCAGGTTCGACTCCCGATGCAGCTGCCGCTCCGGCGTCCGCTGCTCCAACAGCCAAGCCAGGCAGCAACATCACCACCTCGCCGGTCAATGGCAATGGTGCCGAGGTGCAATCCACCTCGAGCTACACCAAAGCCAAGTTCGTCGGGCTGTCCGATGCACCACCTGTCTGGAATGTCACCTCGACTCCGACGCGAGAAGATTCTCGCGATGCGCAGTTTGCCAAGTTCCAAGGAGACGCACCCGCCTGCGACAGCTGTGGGGCCGTAACCGTTCGCAACGGCAACTGTTACCTGTGCCACAACTGCGGCAACAGTCTGGGTTGCAGCTGACAAACGATGGGCCTAACCCGAATTAGGCCTACTCCGAAACAAGGATCGCGGAGCAACTCGCTCCCACTGGTTCACGGAGGACGAACCAAGAGCCCGGGTATCCCCCGGGCTCTTGGCTTTGAATCGCTTTGCGATGCGACTAGAGTCGGGTTACACTAGTCGGGTTACACGAATCGCCCAGCTCCTTCCTTCGCAACTCCCTCCCTTGCCGACCCATCCATGTCTTCCATCCCGTGGTCCATCTCCGAGGATTCGTACGACGTCAACTTCAGCGTCCCACAGGTCTTGCGCCTTCGATTCACTCGTGATTGCTTTGGCGCCGATTGGGATCAGATTGCCCCTTGGTTCCGAAGCGATGCCGGTGCTGCCCGAATTCAAGTGTGGATCGATCATGCTGTGGCTGAAGCCAATCCGCAGTTGATCCCGAACCTGAATGCTCGGATCGATGAGCACCGCGCGCATATCGAGTTGGTATCACCGATCCAGTGCATCGAAGGAGGGGAACAAGTCAAGAACGACGACGAAACCGTCAACCAGATTTTTCGTTCGATTGATCGCGATGGATTGGATCGAAGATCGTACGTCGTCGTCATTGGAGGCGGAGCACTGCTGGATGCAGTAGGTTACGCAGCAGCGATTTCGCATCGCGGCATTCGGTTGGTTCGATTCCCGACCACAACCTTGGCCCAAGCCGATTCGGGGGTCGGTGTCAAAAACGCGATCAACGCGTTCGGCAAAAAGAATTGGAAGGGGACCTTCGCTGTACCCTGGGGCGTGGTGAACGATCAAGGCTTGCTGGCTCACCTGCCCGATCGAGACTTTCGCGCGGGTTTCTCGGAGGCAGTAAAGGTCTCCTTGCTCAAGAGTCCATCCGCCTTTCGATTCCTCTGCCAACATGCCAGCGACATTGCGCACCGAGATTGGACCGCCGTGATGCCGGCCATTCGCTCCAGTGTCTTGATGCATCTCCACCACATCACGCATGGTGGCGATCCTTTCGAAATGCAGGAAGCCCGTCCCCTCGACTTCGGACACTGGTCGGCGCACAAATTGGAGCAACTGACGCAGTATCAGATGAGACACGG
>JALOQW010000508.1 GCA_025459275.1 Pirellula sp. | reverse complement strand
TCTGGAAATGTTTCGCATGGCTCCTATTCTGTGCTCTGTTCTCGAAGATGACCTTCGCCCAGACCACGGCGCCTTTGCAGCACCTGTGGGAGATCGACCCGGACTTTGGTGATATTTGGGCACGTACCGATCCCGGCCGCAGTCCCTACATCGATCTCCAAGGGCTCTCATCGGACCAGACGCAAGTTCGGATGGAAATTGCTCGGAAGATCGCATTGAATTACGATCGCGACGGTTTTCAGAATCCGGAACGCGCTCTGGAGTTGCTGATTCAGGCGATCGAGAGAGACGAAAAGTCGTCCGTCTTGAATCGCGCACTTCTATCGGCAGCATGCGCTCTCGACGATGGAACGCACGCACCAATTCTTTGGCAATCAGCCCAGAAGGACATCGCTGCCAGGAGAACGGTGGAGCGGGGCTTGATCCGATGGAAGAATCCGATTGCGCTCGATTTTTGGCGGTCGGTTGTGCGCGAAGCCTCGTCATCGATTGAAGACATGACGTTGGCCATCGAAGGACTCGGGGCTGCCGGGAGTTCGGAGGATATTGATCTCCTTTTGAAAGTCCTGGAATCGAACCAAACGCACCCGGTGCATCGGATCTTGGCCGCTAAAGCCATAGGAGGTCGAAAGAACACAGGTCTCGCTGCGGTAGCGCAACGGTATTTTGACTCTGAAATCCCGGACAAGGACCTGGTTGCTGCTCATTTGCTGCAGAACCAAAATGACGACGCTTCGGCGCGATTGCTGCAATCGTTGCAGAATTCTGTATCGTCGCCTGCCCAACTCCTTGCAGCGGCCGGCCTTGCGCGGAACTTTCGGTCCACTGCGGAACTGCTCCTCGATCAGTGGGTAACCAAGGAAGATTTGAACTTTCGACGATTGGCCATGCAGATCATTTCGGACATGCCGCCCCAGGACGGTATCCATCGGGCCATAGTACTGGTGTCTGACAACGATCATCAGCTTCGATCGGATGCACGACGATTTTTGCTGCAATGCGCTACTTCAGGTGATAGGGAGCTGATCAATGAATGTGTTTCTAAGCTGCTAGCGGGTACGGCATGGCAAGGAATGGAACAAGGAATCATCCTAGCTGTCGAACTGCAAGATGCGACACGCTGTGAAGCATTCCTTGCATTGCTCGATCATCCGCAGGCAGAAGTCCACATGCATGCAGCATGGGGGTTAATGGAATTGGCGAACGATGCGGCGATCGTCGAAAAGATCCACCAGTATGCGGAACGAATGACGAACTTGTTGGAGCAAGGGAAGGCCAACTTTCAGAAGTCGGAAACGATTCGAATGAGTTTCCTCCTCGAAGCCCTTGGGAGGCAACGTTACGAGCCTGCGTATTCGATGCTGATCAAGTACATTCCCAAAAATGACTTCAAGATGGGAAACTTGACACGGGCTTCTGCGATTTGGTCGATTGGTCAGATGCGACAAGACCGAGATCTTCCTGACCTAAGAAGTCAGCTTAGCGAGCGCATTGGCGATCTTCCGCCAGACAAGCCGGAAAATTATCTTGTTCGGTTCGCGTGCATCATTGCCTTGGGACGTATGGGCTATAGCGACAGCGTCGCCGTGATCGAACAGTATGGGGGTGCACCGCCGAATCCTCTCGGACTCGCAGCGCAATGGTCTCTTTCGAGGATTCGCGAGTCGGGCAAGTAGTTGGCGAGGATTTCATGGAGCCAGCGAAGGGCTTGGATTGGGATGCCGTACGAGACTCCATTGAGATGGATCCGGAATGGACATACCTCAATACAGGAACGTCGGGATTGGTACCCAAAACGGTCCATGCTCGAGTTATGGAGCTTCGGATCCAGTTGCATCACAATCCGACGGATGCTGTTTGGCGTTCCCCATGGGATGATTTCTGGATGTCGCGGACACGGTTAGCGGCCCACCTTGGCACCAGCCCTGATCGATTGATCTTCTTTACCAACATTTCACACGCCATCAATACGTTCTGCCTCTCAGTACCATTGCCCGAGGGAGCCGAGATCTTGATGACAAACCATGAATACGGATCAATGCAACATGCCTGGCAGCGAGCAGCGAAACGTCATGGTTGGAAGATTCGGGTAATTGAACTTCCCGTTCAAGAGCTAGATCCTTCGGCATACGTCGATGCGATTGATTCTAGTATCGGCCAGGATACGAAGCTCCTCTACTTGAGTCATGTGCTCTACACGACTGGTCATGTCCTTCCGATGGAAGATGTCATCAACAAAGCGAGGATGCGAGGGGTTCTCGTCTTTGTGGATGGAGCGCATGTTCCCGGGATGCTCCCTCTAAATTTATCGAAGCTAAGACCTCATTTCTATGCAGCGAATCTTCACAAATGGTTTCTCGCGCCGGTTGGTGCGGCGTTTCTCTTCGTCGAGTCAGGGATGGAGGATCACTTAGAACCGTGGCAAGTGAGTTGGGCGTATCATGACGATCGTTCGAATCCGCACATACGAAATGAGTTTGGATCAACGCCTTGGATTCGCCAGTTCGAGATGGAAGGGACACGCGACTTGACTCCATGGCGCGTCATCGCAATGTGCTGCGACTTCCAAGAGGCCATCCCTGAGGAGGCACGACAAGTCAGGTTTCATGAACTCAGCCAAGCCGTGCGAGAGTCGCTGCAAGGCATGGGGGGGATGCAATGCGTTACACCAGAGGCCCTGGAACTTCGAGGTGGGCTTACGTCGTTTTTGATTCCCGACGGGCTCGACGGGCATTGGCTACGGAGACAACTCTGGGAGAGGCACAGAATCGAGATCAATGTTGTGAATCAGACCGAGGGCCGCGAATACTTTCGGGTATCAACGCACATCTACAACAGTCTGGAAGAAGTGGAACGGCTCGCTGCCGCCGTAAAAGCCGAGCTGAAGCTCCCATGAGTTTCTGATCCATCACGAGATACTCCTCACCGGACCTGGATTGCTCGAGGCATGGCCTATCCCTGAGCAGCAGCCATGCACACGATATCACCTCTC